>CALVVR010000012.1 GCA_944363915.1 uncultured Bacilli bacterium
GTTGGTTCTGGTGTTGGTTCTGGTGTTGGTTCTGGTGTTGGTTCTGGTGTTGGTTCTGGTGTTGGTTCTGGTGTTGGTTCTGGTGTTGGCTCTGGTGTTGGTTCTGGTGTTGGTTCTGGTGTTGGCTCTGGTGTTGGTTCTGGTGTTGGTTCTGGCGTTGATTCAGGCGTTGATTCAGGTTGTGATTCACTATCAACATTCCCACTATTTCCATTATTATTGTTATTTTGATTTTGAAGAAGCTCATTTACTTTATCTTGAACAGCATCGTAATCATAACCAGCCTCTGTTAAAGCATCTTCTCTTTCTTGACCATTGCCCCATTCACCACGAATAACTTCCCAAGCTAATTCGTCAATTGATTTAGAAGGTGGTTGGGCAACCGGCTCTTCAATATCTATGTCATCAATATCAACTTCATCACTAATGTTATCTTTAGGTAATTCAGGATTTTCAACAAGATCTACTATTTCATTTGAAGGAGCTAATGTAGGGTTTTCTGTTTTAGAACTACATTTTGATAACCCTAATCCTACCGTTAAAGATACTATTACGGCTAATACAGCAGCTTTTACACGTTTCATGAAAGCTTTATCATGAAGTTTCTTTAGAAGAGCATCTTTAGCTTTTTTCCATAAAGCTATAGGAACTGGTTGATCATCTTTATCATCATCACCATTTTCCTTTGTTAAAACAGTTGATTGATAAACTGGAACAAGTTCAGTTGATTGTTTATCTTTTTCATCAGCAACTTTTTCTTCTTGTTTAACTGGATCTTTATTATCATCTATATTTTCTTTTATTGAAGTAGTCACTGGCTCAACTGGAACAACATCAGGTGATTCCACACCTTTTTTATCATCAGTTTTTTCTTCATGCTTAGCAGTTTTTTTCAAACCACTAATTATATTATCTAATACTTCTTCGTAATCATAGTAAATTGCTTTCTCACGTATTTTTAGCATTTCTAATTGAACATTTAAGGTGGTTAACTTTTCTTGATCAGAAGCCATAGCCATTCTATCGACACCTTGTTTTTCACCTAAAGATTTTTTCCTTGATTCTAAAAGTTTAATTTCATTATTTTTTAAAACTTCTAAATCTTTTATATATTTCTTAGTGATTAATATAGAATTGTTAATTTGTAAATAAGTCTTAGTTAAACGTTCTATTTTTTCATCAATTTGATCAATTTCTTTTTTGAGTCTTTTCTTTTCTTTAGCTATTTTATCTTTTTGTTCTTCATATAAAATAGTAGGTAAAATAGCTTCTCTTAAACGCAAATCATCAGCTTCTTTAACAAGTTTTTCTTTATCTTGTTTAGTACGTTCAATTTCAATTTCTAAATTTGTTTGTGAACTGCCATAACGTGCTATAATGGCATCACTATATTTTAATTCAGATTCATAACGTCCAATAGTTTGTTCTGATGCAGAAATGTCATGATTCATAGCTTCAACAGCGAATATAGAAGGTAAATAATTGTTTTCATCAGCCAATTTTGCTTCTAAAGCAGCTTTTTCCATTGCTATTTCCGCTTGTAAGCGTTGGTTCTCTTGCAATTCTTCATCAGCATTAGAATAATCTTTTTGTGCTAATTCTTCAGGTAATTTGCTTCTAAATTCTTGAAGTCTTCTTAATGCATCTTCCTCATTAATACGATTATTCTCTAAATCATCAATCAAACCATTTAACTCTAATGGTAAATCAAATGAAATATAAGCTTCACGATTATTAAATGATTCTACTACACTACGTAATTGCATTAGTTTTCTTTCATCAGCTTCTTTTTTAACAGTATCAATTTGTGTTTGAGAATGTTTTTCATCTTTTTCGTTAGCACTATCTAACAATGCTTGATATCTACTTTGCATACTAGCTAAACTATCTTTTCTTTTTGACAAGTTATCTTTAGCAGCATTTAGTTCTCGCAAATCAGCCGAATATATTGCCATCTGAGATTCCAGCCATGATCTTGCGTCACGAGTATCATTTAATTTCTTTAATATTTTTTGTTCTTGTTCTGGATCTGGATTTTCACCTAAATTTCTTAGTTCTTGACCATATCTATCTAAATCATTTTGGGCTTCACTTAAAAGTGCAGTACAAGCTTCTATTTCACCATTGATAAAAAGAATATTTTGATCATTTTTGGTCATATCCGCTTCATTTTGTTTTATATCGCTTTCAACAGTCCCAATTTTAGACTTCAAATCAAAAATCCTAGATTGATCACTAATTAAAGTAAAAGAAGGATAATTACTATCATCAGCCAACTTTTTTTCTAATTCTCTTATTTGAAAATTTAACAATTCACGTTTTTCTTCTATTTCTTTTAACTCTGCTCTACGTGACTCAGCAGTGACTTCAGTGGCTTTATCCGATTTTAATGATAAAGCCATTTCTTGTAATCTCTTTAATAATTCTTCTTTTGTCATTATTTAACCTCCTTTATTCTTGTAAATTTCTATATTGCATTTGGAATTGATATCTTATTTGATCTAACTTATTAACATCAGCTAAATTATGTACATCATATCCCAATTCTCTAAACGCAGTTAACATTTCTTCTAATTCAACATAACCATCAGTGACAGGTAACCATTCTTCAAAACTGTCAGTTCCAGTTGTTCCTTCTTCTAATTTATAGTATTTATGAACTGTAGCAGCTGTTGAATTATCTCTAATGGCTCCATTCGTTGGTGAAGAAATATAATATGTTTTTTCATCAGATGCATTACTAGCACCACTCGGATAATAACTTCTTACATTATCATTGCGATACCATTTCCACATTGTATCAGTATATCTATATCCTTCATCACTTTGACATTTAATTCCACTAGTATATATTGTTGTACACTTTTCAGTAGTCCATTCCGACCAGTCACCACATGGAGGGAAATCTCTATTTTGAAGTTGTTCAAGTGTAACATCAACTATATCAGAGCCATTACAAGTAAAGACAATTACTGGATTTTCAACACTACTGTCACATGGTTCATCAGAAATAATAGTACCATTGTCACCATCTGAACATATATAACCTTTTGGATAAGCTATTCGCTGTGTACGATATAAAGTTACTTCTTCTATTTTACGATAACTAGCACTAGCAGGACGATCTATTGAATAGTTTGTATTTGTTGTACTAGAACCTTTAATAGTATAACCACTAGGTTGTGTTGAGGAATATGCACCATTATTCCAATAAGTATTAACTGATTTTTCAGTATACCATTTATAACCAGTTTGTTCATCATCTTGTCCACTATAACCGTTGCTTGGAATAGCATCATAATATTCTTTTACTTCATCAATATTAGTTAGATTATTAGGATAATAATACTTTATCCCTGAATTCATTTCTTCACCTAAGAATTCAAACCTAATATCTGAGTCTTCATTGATATCTGATTCTGTCCCATCTTGCCACATACCATAATTAGTATCTTCAGCTTCACACTCCAAAATTGCTGAATAATGATAAGTTTTACTTTCTAAATAACAAACTCTAACATAAGTATTTTCTTTATCACAAGTTTCATAATCACTTACCTTAATTAAACCTTCTTGTTCTAGTTCATGTAAAGTTACAACAAAACATTCTCCAGTCTCACTTGGCAATAAATCAGGATAAAGTTCATAATACTCTTTAGCAGCCTCAATCAAATCATTTCTTAATGATGGTTTACCACAAGCCCTTAATAAAAGTAAAATAATAACAACAATCACTACCAATATTAAAAATGATATCAATACACGAAGCCAAGGAATTCTATTCTTTTCTTCATTATACTCTGTGTAATTGTAATTTTCTTCCATTTAAATTCCACCTCTATAATAATGATACCATTTTTAGTATTAATTTACAAGAAAAAAAAAAAAAAAATTTAATTTTTTGTAAAATAAGAAACAAGTCCATCTTTAATGGATTTGGCAACTTTTTCTTGGTATTCCGCTTGTCTTAATAAATACCTTTCATTAGCGTTAGAAATAAAGCCAACTTCAATTAAAACTCCTGGTATTTGAACACGATTATACAAATAATGTTCATTTAATTTTTTATATTCTCTTTTTGAATTTAAATCTTTGCCTAATTGTTCTTGCATAATTTTTGCTATTTTTTCATTTTTTTCATTAATAGTATTATAAAATACTTGAGCACCTCTCCAAGTAGTTGATATATCAGAATTTAAATGAATAGATAGATAAATATCCGCTTTAGAACGATTGATAATATTAGCTCTTCTGGATAAATCACTTCTTTTTCGCAACTGGGCATAATTAGCAGATAAATCATAATCACCGTATCTTGTCAAATATACTATGGCACCATTTTTTTCTAATTCTTTTTCTATTTCTAAACTTATTTCTAAGTTAATATCGGATTCATATATACCATTCCAAACTGCTCCTGGATCGGGACCACCATGGCCAGGATCGATATAAATCACTTTACCAAATAGGGGTAAAGTATTAGCTCTTACAATTGCCAAAGTATATAAACTAATTAAAAAAAGGAAAAGAAAAAATAGCTTATTTTTCATACTATCACCATTATAATAATATGAATTAATTAGCTACCTTATGATGTGCAGAAGGGCTTGTTATATCCAGTGGTGCAAAGACATAGTCATTAGCTAAACCATATTCGATAATTTTAACTACCGCTTTAACACTACTATATTTTGTGTCATGTTGTAACACAATATTACTACCTTTTTTTAGACTTTTAATAACATTATTAGCAATTGTACTTGAATTACTTGTTGAAGTATCAGAAGATCCAACATTCCAATCAAAATATTTATATCCTCTTATTTCAACTTCTTTGGTTAGAGTAGTCATGATACCTGGATTAAAATTACTAACAGTATTAGAACTTCCTCCTGGGAAACGAATTAATTTTGATTTTTCTCCTGTTATTCTTTCAACACGATTACTTATTTTATTTAAATCATCAAAATAGGCATCGATACTTTGATAAACTTTACTATAATTATGCGAATAAGTATGTAACCCAATACTATGTCCCTCTTCATAAGCTCTTTTTATTGTAGCATCACTGCCATTATTAGTTACGAAAAAAGTAGCTTTAACATTATATTTTTTTAATATATCTAATAATTCGTTAGTATAACTACTTGGTCCATCATCAAAGGTTAGATATATTACTTTATCGCCAATTGGAATATCAGGATTTTTTTCATAAACATAAACAGTTCTTGTTACTTTAGTTGTATTATCTAAATCATCAGATACTGTATAAGTAATAGTATATTTTCCAACTTTATCTATGTCGACATTATTAGTTATTTTTACTTGGTCAGTAATATTTCCCAAACAGTTATCACTAGCAGTATATCCTGGTTCTTTATACTTTTCGCCTTTTAATAAGTATATTGTTTTATCACCTTTCAAACTAATAATCGGTTTTTCTTTATCTTCATAAATAATTGGCAAAGTTAAACTTGAAGAATTTCCTGAACTATCAGAAACTTCTAAAATATATTCATCATTTTCTATTTTTGTCATAACTTTATCTGTAATATCTTGATCATAGTTGTCAAAAGCTAAATAATTAACTTCAAAATCATTATTATTTGGACAGGTTAAAATAGATTCTTGAGTTACATTTATGACAGGTTTTTCCTTATCGACAACAGTCACTTTTCTTTGAATTTGTTTTTGATGAAAAGAAGAAGAAATTGTATAGTTCACAGTATAATCTCCTAGTTTACTAGTATCGATATTACTACTTATTTCTATTTCTGGTTCATATAAGCAAAAGCCAAATATATCACTATAACAACTGTAAGCTCCTTTTTCCTTATACTCATCAAAAACATTAACTTCTATATATTCATCACCATTAAGATTTAAAACAAGGTGCATAGTTAGAGTATAGAAAAGGAAAATACCAATTAAAACAGTTATTATAATCCAAATTTTTTTCATACTAACTACCTCAAACTTTCAAATTATATTATAGCATTTTAAATATATTAATTAAATGTTTTTGTTTGGTTAATTGTTAAACAAATGTCATATAAAAAGGTCTTATTCGACCTTAAATATATTCCATGGATAACTATTTGGTAAAGGTATTTGAAATGTTATTTGTTCTTTAGTAACAGGGTGGATAAAAGATAGTTTAGTAGCATATAAAGCTATTTTTTCTTTTGTTTTTGCATAAGGATTATATCTTTGATCACCATATAAATAATGCTTACGGTGAGCAAATTGAACTCTAATTTGATGGGAACGTCCTGTTTTTAAATTTATTTTAACTAAAGATAAATTATTTTCTTTATTATACTCTACTAATTGATAGTTTAAAATGGATAATTTACCATTTTTATCAACTGATGTTGTGTTTGTTTTTTTGTCTTTTAATAACTTATCTTCATAAATTCCTTTTTCTTCTACTTTTCCCATAACTACAGCATGATATTCTTTTTTTAATAAATTATTTCTTACTTGTTCACTTAATCTTGAAGCTGATTTACTTGTCTTAGCAAAAACCATAATCCCACCAACCGGTCGATCTAAACGGTGGACTAATCCTAAATAAACATTACCTGGTTTATGATATTTTTCTTTTAAATATTGTTTTAACATAGTTAGTAAATCTAAGTCATGACTATCATCTTCACACACTGGTATATTAGGTTGTTTTACTACGACTAGTAAATGATTATCTTCATATAATATCTTCATTTTCCCATCTTCCATAAATTCCACAAGGTAAAACTAAGTCATTGTCTTTAATTGGTAAACCAATTTCACCAGCCGTTACTTTACCATGATACTTATTTTGCAGTGTTGTTTTTAAAATATTATATAAAACGGTACTTGAAATACCAGTTGTATAAGCATTAATTAGAAAAAATAATGGTTCATCACTTAAAATATTCATACATTCATTAATTAAGTTAGATAAATTATCTTCAAATTTCCACATTTCACCATTAGGGCCTCTTCCGTAACTCGGCGGATCCATAATAATTACATCATATTTATTACCTCTTCGATATTCTCTTTTGACAAATTTTAAGCAATCATCGACAATAAATCTAATTTTATTATTTTCTAAACCGCATAATTTCATATTTTCTTTTGCCCATTCGACCATTCCTTTAGACGCATCGACATGAACAACATCAGCCCCTGCATAACTAGCTGCCATCGTAGCTCCACCGGTATAAGCAAATAGGTTTAAAACTTTGATTTTTCTTTTGGCATTTTTAATTTTATTGATTGAAAAATCCCAATTAGCAGCTTGCTCAGGAAATAATCCAGTATGTTTAAAATTGGTTGGACTTACTTTAAATTTTAAATCTTTATATTTAATTATCCAGAAATCTGGTAATTGTTTTTTATATTCCCAATATCCACCACCTTTATTAGAGCGATGGTAAAAAGCATCAACATTATTCCATAGTTCTTTATTAACAATTGGCCACATAGCTTGAGGATCAGGTCTTCTTAAAATAATATTTCCCCATCTTTCTAATTTTTCACCATTGCCAGCACTTAAACATTCATAATCAAGCCACTCATCACTTAACAACATAAAATCACCTTTGAATAATTATATCACAAATTAATTTCATTTTATATTTTTTATTTGTAATAATGATTTTATCATGTATAATATAATTAGAGAGTTGGGAGAATATGAAAAAGAATTCAGGAATATTTTTTTTAATTTTACTTATATTTATTTATGCTTTGCCTTTAATTATTGATTATATAGCAACAAATATGGAAGAAAGTACTGGACCAAATGATTACGCTAGAATAGTCGATGTCGATTATAAAGCAATTGTTTTAGATGAACAAGGATATGGTGGGGATATACTAGTTACTGAAAAACTAACTTACGACATCCACGCTGCTTCAATAAATAATCCATTTTGGGAACTATGGCGTGATTTACCAGAAGACTATGTCGATGGACTAAAAGTAGATTATGATGTTATATCAGTAAAACAAATTAATCCCGATGGAACAGAAATAATTTATGAAGAAAGCCCTAAACTATATTGGGATGATAGCGATTATACAAGTTCTAAATATGGACCTTTTAAATGGTATCATAGTAAGGGACCATACAATGAAAACCTAGCAAATTATGAGGCAGTATTTTTTTACATAAACGGAATATATCGTGAAGAAGTAACCTTTGAATTACAATATATTATGCATAACGCTTCTTTGAAATATAGTGATGTTTCCGAATTATATATATCAATGTATTCCGAAGATACCATTAAATACTTAAAATCATTTAATGGCCAAATTTTAATACCTGATAAAGATATGCCAAAAGCAAATAACTATTTAGCCCATACCTATGGTACTAATTCACATACATTTGAATTTACCGAATCAGATAATGTTAATCCTGGGTATCACACATTCCTTTTCAATTTAGATAGTTCTGATTTAAAATTCAAACCATATAATAAATATTTAGAATTTTCTTTACTGTCTTTTAATGAAGATAAACATATATTTACTGATTATACCCCAAATAACATTTATTCAAATGAAGTATATTTAGAAGAAGCAAAACAAGCTATAGAAGAATATGATAATTTACCAAAAGAATATAAAAATAAAAAAATTATTTTCTTAACAATTACTTCAATAATGTCAATTTTAATTTTATACACAACAATTAATAAAGATAAAAAAATTAAAAACAAATATAATTTTTATCGACCAAAAATGAAAATGAAATATTTTAGAGATATACCAAGTGATTTAGATCCGTATTTTGCAGCTACTTTAGCATTTTGTAAAAAAAATAAAAAAGTCGATATCGGTGATAGTTATTCAGCAATTATATTAAATTTAGTAAGGAAAGGTTATATTGAGTTAACTAAAATTGTTGATTATAAAAAATGGACTTCAAATAATATAAATATTAATATTCTATATGTTCCAACCTTAATCAATAACCGTTATTCGCTAAATTCACAAATAAATAGTCAAAATAATTTCCAAGCTAATCAAATGGTTATTGAAGAAAAATATAATAAGAATGGCCAAAAATTAGAAGACCTTTCAGAAAATGAAAAAAATTATTTCAATTTAATTGTTAAATATGCTTATAATAATTCAGTAACGATGAAAGATTTTCAAGAAAAAATAGCTAAAAATTATGATAGTACCAATAGTTTTATTAATTCTATTAACTCATCTATTGTTAATATTGGAATTAATCAAAAATATTTTCAAATTTCTGATTATAAATATGTTAAAAACAAGTATAGTTCTACTGGTACAATGTATATAATTATAGCATTAATTATATTAATTATTGGTAACTTAATTATTTATAACACAAGATTTGATTTTGCCTTCGGTTCTTTATTTATTTTAGGTTTAGTTTTGATTATAAGCGCAATTATTTTAAAAATAAAGTCTAAAAATTATATTTTATTAACTCAATTTGGCGCTGATGAACAAGCAAAATGGTATGCTTTATATAATTTTTTAAATAGTAACACATTAATAAAAGAAAAAACAATAATTGAATTGCCACTTTGGGAAAAATATTTAGTTTATGCTACAGCTTTTGGTATTTCCGAAAAAGTAATTAAAGCTTTAGAAATAAATTGTCCTGATGTTGCTAATAGCCCTCTTTTAAGTAATAGATATTATCGATCTGCTAATTTTAGACATTATAATCGTTCTTTTAGAAATACAACATATACTGCTAGATCTATATCTCATAGTAGTAGATTTGGTGGATCATTTTATGGTGGTGGCGGCCGCGGCGGTGGAGGCGGTGGCGGTGGCCATTAAAAAAAGAATATTCAGTTATTCTTTTTCTTTTGTAAAAAAATCATTAGATTGTAAATTGTTAATATCAATATTTAATGCTTTTTCTAATTCTTGTTTATCAATTGTTTTATAAATTGTTTTAGATACGTATTTTTCAGCTTTCTTAACTATATATTTATAATCTTTTATATCGTCTGGAAAATATATGCCGCCTTGTTCTTTATTTTTTATCATCCAACATAAAGCCGATAGTGCTGACATTGCAACTGGTGTAATAGTTGGTGTTTGAAAATAAGAATTTTTTTTACGATACAAATAAGATAATTCAATTCGATTGCCTACCCAAACAGGCTCAAATTTATCACCAATTATTAATACACCAACATACTCCGTTCCATTTTTAATTTTATCTTTGTATACTATTTCCCATTCATTAGGATAAATATGTCCTCTTACAATATTTTCATTTTCTAAATTTATTTTAGAATTAATTATGTATTGATTAGCTAAAAAGCAAGGAGAATAAATAAACATAACTGATGGACGATAAATTATTTTATCATTAACCTCTAAACTATTAGCAATCGTAATTGTCTCTTCGTGAGGAACTAAATATCCTTCAAAATAACCATTTGGATAATATGTTTTACATTTCATATCAAGTGCTAATTTTTTATATTCAACAAATCCTTTATCATAATCTAATAAATTACAATCATTTTGATCAATACTTTTTTCATAAGTTCCAATATTTTGAGTAGCTTCACTTAACAACTCAAAGAAAAACGAATCAACACACCAAGTACTAACTAGTTTATCATTTTTAAATTCTTCTTTAATATTTTGTAAATCAATATCATTAACGTGAATCATTTTAACATTTAATTCGTAAGCTAACAAATTAAATTTATTATCTTTTATTAGTTGTTTATAATACTTATTATGTTTAAATTGTTTGTTAACAATATATTCTAATCCTAATTTAACAAAATGGGATACTAATCCTGGATTATTACCATGTTGTAAAACAATAGGATATTTAGGATGACATTCTTCTTTTAATTTGTTTTTTTTAATGTTTTCTTCAAATATACTATACCAATTATCCGGCCAATCTGCTTCGCCTGTATTAAGATACATTATGTTATTATCGATACACCATTTACATATATCTTTTGTTCCTACTGTATCAGCAAAATCAACTAATATATCGCCATCTTTTAAAAATTTACTAAATATTTCTTGATAATTATCTTTTGTTATTTCATAAACATAAAAATTAGTTGTTATACCGCCTAAATTTATATAAGGAATATATTCCTCTTTATTAGCAGTAATAACAAAATAATCATTATTTTTAAATTGTATTTCTTCTTTTATTTTTTCATAAAAACTTTTACCAACTGCTCCAAAACCAAATTGAACAATTTTTCCAGAAAATTTTAACATATTAATTAATATATTTAATTTTTTTTATTTTAATTTCTTTAATTGGTTCAAAACCATTGGTAAAAAGTATTTTTATATTATTTTTTTGATAATCAAACAATATTTTACTTAAATCTTTATTTATTTTGTTTGCTCTAACTAATATTTTATCAATACAATTATTTAAAAAATATTTCGAAGAAGGTAAATCTTGATAATATACATCCCAACTATTATCAAAAACACTACTATCAATTTTATATCTATTTAATCTATTTTCATCTAAAAGAAAAACCGGCAAAGCATCGTCTTTTAATTTTATTTTTTGTAGTTCTAAAGCTCCCCAAACCAATAATGGTTCAATTAATTTATTATTAGTAGTAGAAGAAGCATTATTAGAACTAGTACCATTAAATATTGGAATCGGTCTATAGCCTATTTTAGATAATTCAATACCTTCTTTAATACTATCGATACCATTTATATCAATTATTATAGCAGTATTATCTAGTGCTTTATTTAAATAATTAATAGTAGGTATAGTATAATCAATAAATTCATTTATTTTTTCATCAAGATAAATAAAAGGAACTGGCCTTACCCAAGAACACCATTTTATATTACAAGGGGCCCATATTTTATATACTTCTTTATTTGTCATTTTTAGTCCTTTCTATTACCACTGGAATATCAGCCGCATAAGAATCTATTCGCGGTAATTCACTTATTCTAGCATAAAATCCCGCTTGTTTACCATCTACTGTATAAGATCCTAGACATACATGATATTCTTTATTATCAATTTTAATTGGTTTACTAATAAATTTTTTTTGAGCAATATAATTTTTAGGATGTCTTTTTACATCTTTTATTATCTTTAAATATTCTTCTTTAGAACAAGCCTCTTTAATCGATATATTTTCTCCTACTCGCCCACAAGCAGGTTTATATATGTATCCTTCTTTAAAATCTTTAACTTCTTTAGTGTCTGATAACATTTCTTTCCAAGTAGTCATTTTAATACCATTTTGTTCTAAAATATTCCAAACAAGCGGAAATCTTTTCGTTTGGGCAAATATTGCAATTGGATGATTACAAGATGGTGTTATAGTATCAAAATAACCACTCCAAGTTTTAGGTTTAATATCTTTTAACCATTCTAATGGCGTAAATCTAAATATACAATCAACTTTACCTTCATAATTATTTAAAATACTTATAGCTTCTTTATTTTTAAAAATTAAATGATCCGCCGCACCATAAATAGATTTATAACCGAGATTTCTCATCTTATCCCCAATATATTGCATTACTTGGCGGTCATCACTATAAGATGTACAATGAACAAACATTATCGTACCATTTTTTTTAATTTTTTTACTAATTGCTTTAGATAGCATTTCTCCAAAGTCAATACTATAATAATCTTTATTTAAAGTTTTAATAGCTAATTTAGGAAGTAAAGATGCTTCAGCAAAACCACCAGGGACATCGCTATTTACTTCACTTATTTGCCATTTATTGTCGATGGTTAGGTGAAAATCATAGCGCATTAACCGGATATGTTTACTTTTATCATAGTTCTTCATTTTTTTAATTTCTTTAATTAATTTTTTAGGTATACATAAAGGTTTTATATATTTTAAATTATTATTTAAAAATTCTTCAGCTTGAATAGTTTCTAAATCTAATTTTTCCGTTAAATCAACTAATTCTTTATATTCATCTTCATTTAATACTAAAACATATTTAGCTAAAGTATTGTTATCAACAAACTTTGGATCCCATTTATAACATTCAAATATCGCATCAATACGATAATTATTATATTTTTCTCCTATTGGTACTAACTTCATTTTTATTCTCCTTTTAAATATTATATCATTAAAAAAAGCATTTTATAATTTTAAAATTGCTTCTTTAATAGCATAAATTGAGTTTTTTAATTTAATAGTTTCTTTTTCATTTAAATTAACATATATTTTATCTTTAACACCCTTTTTATTTATAACTGCTGGCAGGCCAATAAATATATCATTATTTTCATCATAAGTTGAAACAGTTATAATACTATTTTCGTTATTCAATATAGCATTAGTTATTCTAACTAAACACATACCTATGCCATAATAAGTAGCGCCTTTACGATTTATTATTTCATAAGCGGCATTTTTAACGTCAAGATATATTTTTTCTAATTCTTCATCAGTTAAAAAATCTTTAATATTTTGTAACCCTATATTAGCGTTACTCCATGGAACAAATTCAGAATCGCCGTGTTCACCAATAACATAAGCATGGACATTTTTAGGACTTATTTTTATTTTTTCGGCAATCATATACCTTAATCTTGCTGTATCTAAACTAGTTCCTGTCCCAATGATTTTGTTTGGTGATAAATTAGAATATTTATAAGTTAAATAAGTCATCACATCTAAAGGATTAGTAGCAACTAAAAAAATGCCATTAAAACCACTTTTCATAACTTTATTTACAATATTTTTAAATATTTTACTATTTTTTTCAATTAAATCCATTCTTGTTTCGCCTTTTTCTTGATTAGCTCCAGCAGCAATTACAACAATAGTCGCATCTTTACAATCACTATAGTCGCCAGCTTTAATATCTATTTTATTAGGAGCAAAAGCTAAACAATGATTTAAATCCATTACTTCTCCTATAATTCTTTCTTTATTTAAATCTACCAATACCAATTCATTAACACTTGTACTTTGATTAAGTAATGCATAAGCATAACTCATTCCTACATTACCACATCCAATTAAAACTATTTTATTCATTTTCTTTTCCTTTCTTTATCCATAAATACATTCCATCCATATTAGTTGGTTTATATTTAAATCCTAATCTTTGATAAAAGTTTCTTTTTCCATAAGCGGGACATAGTTCGATTAGAAATTGTTCATCTTCTTCTAAAAAATTAAAGACATAGTCCTTTATTTTTAAAACTAACTGACTACCAATTTGTTTATTCTGATAATTTGGTAAAACGACGACATCGGCAATTAAGCCGTGAGTTCCATAATCACCAATAAGTCTTGCCATGCCAACTACTTTATTTTTTTCTTTGGCGATTACTACACACATTGAATTTTCAAGTGCATTTTTAATTTGTTTTTCACTTAATTCTTTCCAACCCGCTGATTTGATTAGCATCTTATAATCAGTAATTTGAATATCCTTAGTAATTATTATATCCACGATTATCACCTTCATACCAATTTTAACATATAAAAAAAATGAAGTAAATAATTAACAAAAAACCTTGAAAATATTTCCAAGGTTTTGATATGCAATATATTATCTTTTACTAAATTGTGGTGCACGACGAGCTGCTTTTAATCCTGGTTTCTTACGTTCTTTAATTCTTGAATCTCTAGTTACAAAACCAGCTCTTTTTAATATTTTACGATAACTATCTTCATTTGCTTCATTTACTTTATCGTATTCTAACAATGCTCTTGTAATACCTAATCTGATTGCGCCTGTTTGTCCTGTAAATCCGCCACCATTAACTTTAACATCAATATCGAATGTTTTTTCATTATTAGTAGCTACTAATGGTTGCATTAAATCCATTACATTAGTTTCATAAGGGAAGAATTCTCTAACATCACGACCATTAACAGTAATTTTACCGCTACCTGAAGTCATTTTTACTTGAGCTACAGAAGATTTTCTTCTACCTGTTCCAAGATATACTTTCTTTTCCATTAAATCACCTATTTCATTTCCTTTGGTTGTTGAGCAGTATGTGGATGTTCACTGCCAGCATAAACAAATAATTTTTTATACATTTGACGACCTAATCTTCCTTTAGGTAACATTCCTTTAACAGCTCTTTCAACCATTTCAACTGGATAATCATCGCGCATTGTTCTTGCAGTTCTTTCTCTTAAACCACCTGTATAACCACTATGATTGTAGTAAATTTTGTCATCTAATTTATTACCAGTTAAATTTACTTTACTAGCATTAATTACGATAACATAATCACCACCATCGATATGAGGTGTATAAGTTGGTTTATGTTTACCACGTAATACTGTAGCAACTTTAGTAGCTAGTCGACCTAAGTTAACACCTTCAGCATCGATTACCCACCAATCTCTTACTACATCTTCTTTTCTTTGCATATAAGAATTTTTCATAATACTTTCCTTTCTTCCAAATAATGAATTGTCCCAAGATTCATTAAATGTGGGAATAAATAAATGTACCAGTAACAATTGTACTAAAAAAACATATATTTGTCAATGAAATTATATGTTTTTTAATGCTTTTTTTTACCGATAATACACATCGTTTAAATATAGGCCTTCTGGTGGGGCAGTAATACCAGCTTTTCTTCGATCTTTAGCTGCCAAAATATCTAAAATATCCTCACTTTTTCTTTTTCCTTCGCCAATTTCTAGTAAAACACCTACCATATTTCTAACTTGATATCGTAAAAAACCTGTCCCTAAAAATGATATAACAAATTTATTAACATTTTTAATATTTCTAATTAAATTTGTTTGAATAATTGTTCTTGTAAAATCTTCTTTTTCTTCATCAGCTTTCGAAAAAGATTTAAAATCATGTGTTCCTTCTAAATATTTTAAAGCTCTTTCCATTTCAACTAAATCTAATTTCTTATTATATTGATAAACATAATCTTTTTCAATCGGATCATATTCACCCATATTAACTTTATAGATATATTCTTTACCACTAACATTAAATCTAGCATGAAAAGTACTATCAACTTCTTCTACCTTTTTTACATATATATAGTCATTTAACAAGCTATTTAAAGCTTTTTGTAGTTTTTCTGGTGTTATATCAATATCAAGGTCAAAATGCGCTTTTTGATTAAAAGCATGAACACCAGCATCGGTTCTTCCAGATGCATGAATACTGACCGGTTCCTTATTTAATTCTTTTAAAGCTTTTTCAACTTCTCCTTGAACAGTTTTTAACCTAGGTTGCTTTTGATAACCTTTAAATTTTGAACCATCATAACTAAATGTAATTAAATATCTCACAAAAATACTTCCTTTACTATTAAAATAAATAAACCTAAATGCATGAGTACAATAAATGTATCATAGAATCGCCATTTGTTTTGTCTAAAATTAGTTCTTCTACTATTAACATTATATAATCTTACTTCCATCGCATCAGCTAAATCATCAGCTTTTTTAAAACTTAAAACAAACATTGGAATAACTAAAGATTTCAAAGCTAATAATTTACCTTTAAAATTAGAATGATAATAATCGATACCACGACTAGCTTGTGATTTAATAATTTTATTACCTTGATCGATAATCGTTGGAATAAATCTTAAAGCTAAACTTATCGATAAAGCCATTTTATTAACAGGAATACCAATTAACCTTAAAGGTGAAAATAATTTTTCTAAGCCATAAGTAATTTCGGTCGGTGGGGTTGTTAAAGTTAAGATTGAAGTATATAGCACAATATAAATAAGTCTTAAAATGGTAATAATTGTTACTTGTAAACTAGATCCAACTATTATATTAATTATTAATACGAATAATAGTAACCATTTTATACTAAGTACTGTTTTTATATAAACATTAGCAGGTATTTTAGTATTAAATAACATAAGAATTAGTAAAATAGACATAACAATATTAAATCTTATATCAAAGGTTAAAAATATCATAACAATAAATAATAAAACACAAATTATTTTAGCTAAAGGATTCATTTTATGAACTAATGAATTAATTGGATAATATCTACCGATCATAACTTTATTTAACATAGCGATACACATCCTTCATTAAATCATTTATGTCATCACGATAACCAATTTTTATATTTTTCTTTTCTAAAACCATCTGTTCAAATTCAATTATTTTAGGTCTTTTCAATCCATACTTCTCTAAATCTTGTTTAAACACTTCATACTTATTGTTATCATAAATAATTTTGCCTTTATCTAATAAAACAACATGATCAGCAATTTGTAAAAGTAAATCAGTATCATTACTTACTATTATTACTGTCTTTTTATATCTATTTTTTAATAATTTGATTATTTTGATTAAGTTTTTTTTACTTTGATTATCTAGACCAATTGTTGGTTCGTCTAATATAACAATTTTAGGATTGAAGGCTAATATAGAAGCAATTGCTACTTTACGCATTTCCCCACTACTTAAAGTAAAAGGATTTCTATTCAAATAACTATCATCTAGTCCAACCATCAACAGAGCATCTGATACGTGTTTTTCAATACTTTTAACTGATTTTTTAAAATATTTCATTCCAAACTCAATTTCTTCTTTTACTGTATTGCAAAAGAATTGTTCCTCTGGTGTTTGAAATACTAATCCTATTTTATATCTTAAATTATTAATATTTCGTATTTTTCTTGTCTTACTTATAACATTACTTCCTACTTCAACTCGTCCTTTAGTTGGTATAATTAAAGCATTGATTAATTCAATTAAAGTTGTTTTACCACTACCACTTTTACCGATAATGCCACTAATTGTCCCTTCTTTAAAAGTAGTATTTATGTTACCTAAAACCATTTTAGAAATTGGTGTTTTTTCATTGTATACATAATATACATCGTTGAATTTTACTTCCATAATGTATCCACCATCTCTTCCATATCATAGATTGTATGATCGATTAAATTATAAAACATCAATCTATTTGATAACTCGACCATAAATGGTAAGTTAAATCCCAAATTGTTTAATCTTTTTTCCTCTTTATACACTTCTTCTTTGGTTCCTTCTAAAACAATCTTACCACTATCTAAAACATATATTTTATCGCTTATTAATGTATCTTCAATATCATGGCTAATATTGATAATCGTTAAACCTTTATCATTTAGCTCTTTTAATATTTTTAATATTTTTTCTTTATCAAAAGGATCTAACATAGTTAAGGCTTCATCTAATATTAAAACTTTAGGATCATGAACCAAAGCACTAGCTAAGCTAACTAGTTGTTTTTGATTACTATTCAAATCATGGGGATTAGCTTCTAAAATATCATATATTCCCAAATACTTAGTAACTTCTTCGATTTTTTTTCTTATATCCTCTTTTTTATAATTCATATTTTCTAAAGTGAAAGCAATATCATCCATTACAGTTTCCGCAACAAATTGATTATCTGGATTTGTAAATACGATACCAATTTTTTTTCTTATTTCTTTGCGGTTATCTTTTAAAAGTGGCATTCCATCAATTGTGATACTTCCATTATAGCGATATAGACCAACCAATATTTTTACTAATGTTGATTTCCCACTGCCATTTGGTCCAATTAAAGAAGTTATTTTTTTATCTTCAAACTCTAAATTTAAATTGTTGAATATTTCTTTATTGCGATAGTTAAATTCGAGATTTTTTATACTAATCATAGTCCTCACCACTTCTTTTATTATAATATAAAATCTAACATTTTTCAAATAAACTTTGCTTTTATTTACTAACAATAAAGACCAATCAATTTAAATTTTAGATTGGCCTTTTATTATTTACAATTATTTAACTAATTTAAACTATTTCTATTTTGTATCTTTTGATTTCTGTAATTTATAACTAATGGGTAATTTAAGACTAAAAGGTAATAATTTTGAAAGATAAATAGCCATTCTTGTAGTAGTACCAGGAATAATAATCATCTTATTTTTAAACATTTTATCAATAGCATATTTAGTTACATACTCACTACTTAAACTTTTAACTGTAAATTTTACCTTGGCTACTTTATTAAATTCGGTATCAACAGGTCCCGGACATAAAGCCCCAATATAAACATTACTGCTATCCTTATCCAATTCTTCTCTAATAGCTAAAGTTAAATGTAGCAAATACGCTTTAGTAGCATAATAAGTACTCATTAATGGTCCTGGTAAGAAAGCTGCAGCAGATGCGACATTTAAAATATATCCACTATCTCTTTTTTTAAAATCTTTTAAAAATAATTTAGTTAAAGTATGAACTGTTTTGATATTTAAATCAATCATATCTAATTCGGTATCTAATTTTGTTTCATCAAATTTACCAAATAAACCAAATCCTGCATTATTAATTAAAATATCGATTTTTTCTTTTTTTACTTTATCATACAATTTCATACAGTTATAAGTACTAGATATATCTAACTCAATTATTTCAACATTGGTATTTAATTCTTTAGCTAATGTTTCCATTTTTTTCTTTCTTCTAGCGACTAATATTAAGTCATACCCTTTAGCACTGAGGATTCTAGCAAAATCAGCCCCTAATCCACTTGATGCACCTGTTATTAATGCTTTCATCTAATCACCCCACTATTTATTATTATACTAAAACTAAATAGTAGATACAATAATTAAAATAAAATTTGTCATTTTTTTCTTTAAAAAAACACAATAAAAGAGTTAGTCTAAAATATAGGGAGTTTTATCAAACAACAAAAAAAAGATACCTTATTTGGCATCTTCCTCTACTAATTCTATAATAACCATCAAAGCATCGTCACCACGACGTTCGTCTAGTTTAAGTATTCTTGTATATCCACCATTACGATTAGCATAACGAGGAACTAAAACATCAAATACTTTTTTAACGGCTTCGTTATCATTGTGTAAGAATGCTAAAGCTTGTCTACGAGCTACTAAAGTACCTTTCTTACCATATGAAATCATTTTGTCTAAAAACTTACGTACTTCTTTAGCACGAGTTTCAGTTGTTGTGATTTTTTCATTCATAATTAAGTCTTTAGTTAAATTAGCAAGCATACTTCTTCTGTGTTTAGAGTCACGTCCTAATTTTCTATAAGCCATAATTTACCTCCTAGTCTTCATCACGGAATCTAAGTCCCATACCTTTAATTTTATCAATAACTTCTTTTAATGATTTTTTACCTAAATTACGAATCTTCATCATTTCTAATTCTGATTTAGCTGTTAAATCACCTAAAGTATTAATATTAGCTCTTTTTAAACAATTAAATGCTCTTACTGAAAAATCTAAATCTTCAATTGGTGTTTCTAGTTTTTTAAGTTTACTATCTTCTTCTTTAGCTGACATAATACCAGTCATATCAGCAATATCACTTAAATCTAATAAAACATTAAAGTGTTCAATTAGTATTTTAGCTCCTAAAGCGATAGCTTCTTCTGGTCTTAATGAACCATTAGTATATACATTTAAAATTAATTTATCGTAGTTAGCGTCTTGACCAACACGAGCAGTATCTACTTCATAGCTAATTCTTTCAATTGGTGAATATAGAGCATCGATTGGAATATAGCCGATTTTATTATTCTCAATAAATTTCTTATTTTCGTTACTTGGTACATAACCACGACCATTACTAACGATTAATTCCATATCTAATTTTCCACCTTTAGCTAAAGTTGCGATAACTAAGTCTTTATTAATTATTTCAACATCAGCATCAGTTTCAATATCTCCAGCTTTAACTTCACCTTCTTTAGAAGCATGTAAGTGTAATACTTTATCTTCTTCAGTATTGTTCTTTAAAACAACACTCTTTAAGTTTAAGATGATAGTTGTAACATCTTCGATAACACCTTCAATTGTTTGAAATTCATGCATTACGCCATCAATTTTAACAGCGACAATCGCACTACCTGGCATACTAGATAACATTACTCTTCTTAAAGCGTTACCTAAAGTAGTACCAAATCCTCTTTCAAGTGGTTCAAGTTCAAATTTTCCGTAATTATTATTTTCAACATATTCAGTTATTTTATATGTTGGTTTTTCAAATTTTAGCATCTATTAATCCTCCTTTTAATTATCCTCTCGGACGTTTTGGTGGACGGCATCCGTTGTGAGGAATTGGTGTTACATCAGAGATAGAAGTAATTTCTAATCCAGCTGTTTGTAATGAACGAATAGCTGTTTCTCTACCTGATCCCAATCCTTTAACATAAACTTCTACTTTTTTCATACCCATTTCAGCGGCTGCACGACCAGCTGCTTCAGCTGACATACCAGCAGCAAATGGAGTTGATTTTTTACTTCCTTTGAAACCTAAAGTTCCGGCAGAAGCCCAACTAATTACATTTCCATCCATATCACTTATTGAAACAATTGTATTATTAAAAGTTGAATGAATATATGCTTTCCCTTCAGGGACATTCTTTTTAACTTTTCTCTTTCTTGCTTTATAAGCCATAATTTAACCTCCTTTTAAAGTTTATTTCTTCTTATTAGCTACTACTTTACCTTTACCTTTACGAGTACGAGCATTTCTATTTGTTCTTTGTCCTCTTACTGGTAAACCTTTTTTATGACGAGTTCCTTGGTAACTATTAATTTCCATTTTAGTTTTAATATTCATACTTACTTCACGTCTTAAATCACCTTCAGTAGTATATTTATTTACTTCGTCACGGATTTTAGCTAATTCGTCAGTAGTTAATTCTCCTGCTCTTTTATTAATATCAACATTAGCATCCTTTAAAATTTGGTTTGATAAACTTCTACCAATTCCATAAATATAAGTTAATGCGATTTCAATTCTTTTATTATTTGGTATATCTACACCTTTAATACGTGCCATATAAACACCTCCTATTAACCTTGTCTTTGTTTATGTTTAGGGTTAGAGCATATTACATATACTTTTCCCTTACGTCTAATTATCTTACATTTATCACACATTTTTTTGACTGATGGTCTTACTTTCATAATATTCCCTCCTACTATTTTCGGTAAGTGATGCGCCCGCGTGTTAAATCATATGGTGAAAGCTCAACAACTACTGTATCACCTGTTAAAATGCGAATCTTATTCATTCGGATTTTACCAGAAACGCGAGCAATTACAGTATGTTTGTTTTCTAATTCAATCCTATATTCGTTACGAGGTAAAACATCGATTACTTTACCTTCAACTTCTATAACATCATTATTAGCCATTTTATCACCTCTTTGTCAAGATTTCATACCCATCTTTAGTTATTAAAACTGTATGTTCAAAATGGGCTGATGGCTTATCATCCGCTGTGATGATAGTCCAATCATCATCTAAAATATAAATATCAGCCGTTCCTAAATTAAGCATTGGTTCAACAGCAATAACCATACCTTTTCTTAAAACCATGCCAGTATTTTTATTACCGTAGTTTGGAACATCTGGTGATTCGTGTAAATGTTTACCAACACCGTGTCCAACTAATTCTTTAACCACACCTAATTTATGAGCTAATGCATACTTTTCTACAGCATAACCAATATCACCAATATGGTTACCAGGTTTAATAACACTTAAACCTTCATATAAAGCTTTTTCTGTATGCTCTAATAGATATTTTTTATCTTCATCGATAGTTCCAACTGGATAACTCCAAGCTGAATCACCGTGATAGCCCTTATAACAAGCACCAATATCAATAGAAATAATATCGCCATCTTGTAATACTCTATCGCTTGGAATACCATGAACTACCTCTTCATTAATCGAAGTACAAATTGAAGCTGGAAAACCATCATAATTTAAAAATGAGGGGGTTGCATCTTGACTTATTATAAAATCATAAGCTAGTTTATCTAATTCGTTAGTAGTAATACCCGGTTTAATAAATTGCTTCAAATAGTTATGGGTATCGCCTACAATTTTACCAGCTATTCTTAATAATTCAATTTCTTCATTTGACTTAATCATAATCTAACCTCGATTAATAATTTTTTCAATTTCACTAAATGTTCTTTCTTTACTTATCCCACTACCAACAGTATATAGGCAACCTTTACTTCTAAAATAATTGATTAAAGGATAAGTTTCGTTCATAAATGTTTGATATCTTTTTTCAAATGTTTCTTCATTATCATCTTTTCTTTTACTTAAAGCACCATGACATAAATCACATGTACCAAACATTTTAGGTTTATTATCTTCGATTTGATCATTATAAACAGCACCACAAGTTGGACAAGATAATCTACCAACTATTCTTTTTTTAGTTATATCTTTACTAGCATCTAAATAGATAACATCGCCTAAAGGTCGGTTTAGTTTTTCTAATAGTTTTAAATAACTTTCTGCTTGATTAATATTTCTTGGAAAACCATCTAAAATATAACCATTCTTACAATCATCTTTAGATATTCTTTCTTCTAATAATCTTAAAACGATATCATCGGTTACTAAAGCTCCTGTTTCCATAGTTTTTCTAATTATATCGCCCAACTCACTTTGTTCATTGGTTGCTGCTCTTAATAAATCGCCAGTAGAAATATGGGGGATATGATACTTTTCTTGTAATAATTTTGATTGTGTTCCTTTACCTGCAGCAGGTGGAGCAATTAAAATTATATCTCGCATTATCTTCTTCCTTTTCTATAACTTCTACTTTGTAATTGACTTTCTAATTGTTTGTAAGTTTCTAAAGCTACTCCAACAACAATTAGTAATCCTGTTCCACCGATGGTAACATTACTTGATAATCCAGAGAATAAACCAAATATGACTGGAATACCAGCTAAAATAGCTAAGAATAATGCTCCAACGATAGTAATGCGGCTAATAGTATTACTAATATATTCCGTCGTTTCTTTACCCGGTCTAACACCTGGAATATAACCGCCATTTTTATTTAAATTGTCACTCATCTCACTTGGTTTGATTTGCATAAATGTATAAAAATAAGCAAAGACAAATATTAAAATAATATATAGTGAGAAACCAACTGGACTTGTCATTGATAAATATTGATTAACAAAATTGGTAAATCCATCGTTTTTAACAAACGTAGCAATAAATGATGGTATTGATATTAGTGCTGATGCGAAGATTACCGGCATAACACCAGCTGAATTTAATTTAAATGGTATGTAGTTTTGTCTACCACCAAATGCACTGTTTGATTTATTAGCATATTGAACGTTGATTCTTCTTTCAGCGCCTTCAACATAAACAACACCTAAGATAATAGCTACATAAACAATAACATATAAAATAAATAATAAAATACCTGTTATTGAACTATCACTAGTTAGTTCAGTAAATGCTGTAGCAAACATCGTCGGCATACTAGAAATAATACCAGCCATAATTATTAAGGAAATACCGTTGCCAATTCCTTTAGCAGTAATCTGGTCTCCTATCCACAATAGTAAAGATGTACCAGCTGTTAAAACTAACGCAAATTGTAAATAATCAACATTTAATATGCCAGTTCCAGCATCACCTAAGAAAGCAAAGGAATAAATATATCCTTGAACGAATGCTAAAGCGATACCGGTAATTCTCGTAATTTTATTAAGTTGTGTACGTCCTACGCCACCTTGTTTTTTCAATTCTGATAAATAAGGTACGATATCCATAGCTAATATTTGAATAATGATTGATGCTGTAATGTATGGCATAACACCTAAAGCAAAAATTGAAAATTGCTCTAAAGCACCACCACCCATAACATTAATCAACTCTAGAAATCCTAGTTGTGTTACACCTAGTGAATATTCATCAATACCTGGAACAATAATTGCTTTACCTAGTACAAAGACGAATAGACAAGCTAAAGTGAATAATATTCTTTTTTGAATATCTTTGTTTTTTGGATTAAATATTTGCTTAATAGTCGCAAACACTTTACATCACCTCGATTTTTCCACCATGACTCTCTATTTTTCTTTGAGCGGTACTAGAGAATTTATGAGCTTTTACTGTTAATTTTTTCTCTAATTTACCATTACCCAATACTTTAATGCCATCTAACCTGTTTTTAACTAATCCCATTTCTTTTAATAATTCAGGAGTAACAACAGCTCCATCTTCAAATTTATTTAAATCACTTAAGTTGATTGTTGCATATCTAACTTTAAATCTAGCATTAGAAAAACCTCTTTTTGGTAATCTACGGAATAAAGGTAATTGTCCTCCTTCAAATCCTGGTCTAACGCCACCGCCTGAACGAGCATTTTGTCCTTTATGACCTTTACCACTAGTTTTACCTAAACCACTACCGATACCACGGCCAACACGTTTTCTAGTTGTTGTAGCACCTTCATTTGGTCTTATTGTATGTAATTTCATATTATAAAATCTCCTCTACAGTCTTTCCTCTTAATTTAGCAACTTGTTCAACTGTTTTTTGTGATTTTAAAGCTTTTAGAGTTGCATAAGCCATATTAACTTTAGTGTTTGAACCTAATGATTTAGATAAGATATTTTTAACACCAGCTAATTCAACAACAGCTCTTACAGCACCTCCAGCTTTTACTCCTGTACCTTCGCAAGCAGGTTTTAATAAAATCTTGCTAGCTCCAGTTTTACCCATTGCTTCATGTGGGATTGTGCCATTAACAATAGATACATTAACTACGTTTTTAGTAGCAGCTGCGACAGCTTTTTTAATTGCATCTGGTACTTCATTAGCTTTACCAGTACCAATACCAACGCGACCATTACGATCACCAACTGCAACAGTAGCTGAAAAACGGAAATGACGACCACCTTTAGTTACTTTTGTAACTCGACCAATATTGATAACTTCTTCATCAAATTGTTTTGGGCGTGGTTCTCTTTTTGTTTTTTCCATAGTTCCCTCCTTAAAATTCTAAGCCATTTGCACGTGCTGCTTCTGCTAAAGCTTCAACACGGCCATGATAAAGGTATCCACCTCTATCGAAAATTACTTTGGTAATTTTTTTCTTCTTTGCTCTTTTAGCTAAAAGTTCTCCAACTTTAGTAGCTGCTTCAATATTAGAACCATTTTCTAATTTTAGTTCTTTATCGATTGAAGAAGCACTGACTAAAGTTACACCTTTAGTATCATCAATGATTTGAGCAAAAATATTACTATTACTTCTAAACACATTTAATCTTGGACACTCACTTGTTCCTTTTACTTTATTTTTAACACGAGTGTGTCTAGCAAGACGAGCAACATTTCTTGATTCTTTTTTAATCATTTTAACGTCTCCTTTATCTAATATTAAGCAGCTTTCTTACCAACCTTACGGATAATATGTTCATCGCTATAACGAATTCCTTTACCCTTGTATGGTTCTGGTGGTCTTATTTTACGTACGTCAGCTGCGAATTCTCCCACTAATTGTTTATCAGCTCCTCTTATAAATAATTCTGTATTACTTGGAACTTCTAATTTAATTCCTGATGGAACTTTAACTTCAACTGGATGAGAATATCCTGCAGTTACAACTAAATCGTTACCTTTTAAAGCAAAACGATAACCAACACCAACTGCTTCTAATTTTTTTTCAAAGCCTTCACTAACGCCAATAATCATATTTTTAATATTTGCATTAGCAGTACCATGAAAATTTTTATAGTTATCATTATCTCTTTTAACAACTACTTCCTCACCATTAACTTCAACAGTTATATGTTTATTAATTTCAGTAGAAAGTTCTCCTTTAGGACCTTTAACTGTTACAATATTGCCATTAACTGTTAAAGTTACGTTACTAGGAAGCGTTAATATTTTATTTCCTATACGACTCATAAATTCATTCCTTTCTACCAAATGTAAGCTAATACTTCGCCACCTAAATTAGCAGCTTTTGCATCTTTTCCTGTCATAATTCCTTGTGATGTTGAAATAATTGCGATACCTAAACCATTTAAAACTCTTGGTATTTCGCTTGATTTAGCATATACTCTTAATCCTGGTTTAGATATTCTTTTTAATCCTGTAATAACTCTTTCTTTGTTATTGTATTTTAAATTAAGAACGATAACATCTTGAACATTGTTTTTCTTAATTTTGTAATCGTTGATAAAACCTTCATTTTTTAAGATTTTTGCAATCTCAACTTTTACTTTAGATGAAGGAATTTCAACTTCTTTATATCGCATAGCATTTGCATTACGAATGCGTGTTAGCATATCTGCGATTGGATCTGTTACCATATAATCCTCCTTTTCTTACCAACTTGATTTTTTAACACCTGGTATTTGTCCTTTGTAAGCTAATTCTCTAAAACAAATTCTACAAATTCCGTATTTTTTAAGTACTGCATGAGGTCTTCCACAAATACTACATCTAGTATACTCACGAACTTTGTATTTTGGTTTACGACTAGCTTTAATAATCATGCTTTTTTTAGCCATAATCTCCTCCTATTTTTTAAATGGCATCCCAAAACCTTTTAATAGATCATGTGCTTCTTCATTAGTTTTAGCGGTTGTTACGAAGACGATATCCATACCTCTTACTTTAACAACATCATCATAATTAATTTCAGAGAATATTAATTGTTCAGTTAAACCTAATGTATAATTACCACGTCCATCGAATGATTTATTAGATAAACCTCTAAAATCTCTAACACGAGGTAAGGTAATACTAATTAATTTATCTAAGAAATTATACATTTTTTCGCCACGTAAAGTTACTTTACAACCAATAGCTTGGCCTTCTCTTATTTTAAATCCAGCGATAGCTTTTTTAGCTTTAGTAGCAACTGGTTTTTGACCTGTAATAATACTTAAATCTTTCATAGCAGCTTCTAACATTTTACTGTTGTGAGAAGCATCACCAACTCCGATGTTAACAACGATTTTATCTAATTTTGGAACTTCCATAACACTTTTGTAATTATATTTATTTTGTAAATCTTTTATAATTTCATTATTATATTTTTCTCTTAGGCGGTTCATAATACCCTCCTTCCTTAATCAAGATTTTCGTTAGATTTTTTACTAACTCTAACTTTTTTTCCTGCTTTATTGGTAGTATGGCCTATACGAGTAGGTTTTTTAGTTTTAGGGTCTAATATCATAACGTTTGAAGCATGAATAGGTGCTTCTTTTTCAACGATTGATCCTGATTGTTGTCCATTAGGTTTAATATGTTTTTTTACCATATTAGCGCCTTCGACAACAACTTTATTTTCATCTTTTAAAACACTGATGATTGTTCCTTCTTTACCTTTACTCTTTCCGGCGATAACTACTACTTTATCTCCTGTTTTTAATTTCATAGTTTCCTCCTATAACACTTCTTTAGCTAGTGATACAATTTTCATGAAATCTTTATCACGTAATTCACGTGCTACTGGACCAAAAACACGAGTTCCGATTGGGCTTTTGTCATCTTTGATAATAACACAAGCATTGTCATCGAATTTAATATATGAACCATCTTCGCGTCTTAATCCTCTTTTACTTCTAACAACAACAGCCTTGACAACTTTTCCTTTTCCAACTGTTCCGTTAGGAGTAGCATTTTTTACAGTTCCAACAACTATATCACCAATATTACCAGTCTTAACTTTACTACCACCTAGAACTCTAATTACAGATATTTCTCTAGCTCCAGAGTTATCAGCAACTTTAAGACGACTTTCTTGTTGAATCATAATTAATCCTCCTTATGTTTACAATTATAAAATAATTGCTTTTTCTACCACTTCAACTAAGCAATAACGTTTAGTTTTTGATAGAGGTCTAGTTTCTCTAATACGAACAGTGTCACCAACGACTGCTTCGTTTTTTGGATCATGGACAGCATATTTTTTAGAATATTTAACTCTTTTTCCATATTTACTATCTTTTTTATGTGTTTCAACTAATACTGTGATTGTTTTATCACATGAGTTGCTAACCACTTTACCAATTAATTCATGTTTATTCATAGTTACCTCCTAGTTATTTAGTTCGCGTTCACGGATGATTGTTTTCATCTTAGCGACTAACTTTCTTAATTCTTTAATTCTTGAAGGTTTTTCAAGATTCCCAGTTGCTTGGCTAAAACGCAAATTAAATAATTCTTCTTTATATTCAGCTATTTTTTTGTTTAATTCCTCAGTTGACATTTCTCTAATATCTTTAGTTTTCACGTTTTTCACCTTCCTTTTTTACGAATTTACATTTAATTGGTAATTTATGCATTGCAAGGCGCAATGCTTCTCTAGCAACATCTTCTGAAACATCTGCAATTTCAAATAAAATTTTATTTTTCTTAACAACTGCAACCCATAGTTCTGGTTGACCTTTACCTTTACCCATACGAGTTTCTAGAGGTATTCTAGTTAATGATAAGTGAGGGAAAATATTAATCCATACTTTACCACCACGTTTCATATAACGAGTCATTGCAACACGAGCTGCTTCAATTTGTTGTTGAGTTATCCAAGCACCTTCCAATGCTTGTAATCCATATTCACCAAAGCTTAATTTAGTGTTTCCTTTGGCTAATCCATCATAAGGTAATCTATGAGGACGTCTATACTTAGTTCTTTTTGGTATTACGGCCATCTTTATTACCTCCTTCATTAGCTGAAGTTAAAATTTCACCTTTATAAATCCATACTTTAACACCAATTTTTCCATAAGTTGTGTTTGCTTCTTTGTGAGCATAATCAACATCAGCTCTTAAAGTATGTAGTGGAATCATTCCTTCGGTATATCCTTCAGTTCTAGCCATATCTGCACCTGCTAAACGGCCTGATACAGCTGTTTTGATTCCTTTAGCTCCCGCTTTCATAACATTTCTAATCGCTCTTTTTTGAGCAATTCTAAATGAAACACGGTTTTCAATTTGGTGAGCGATATTTTCAGCTACTAAAGCAGCAACTAAATCAGGTTTTTTAATTTCCATGATTGAAATTTCAATATCTTCACCAACTAATTTACTTAATTCTTTCTTAAGTTTTTCAATTTCTTCGCCACCATGACCAATTACTACGCCTGGTTTAGCGGTATTGATAATTACATCGGTCTTTTTGGCTGTTCTTTCAATTAAAACATTAGCTACTGCAGCATCTTTTAATTTTTTACTTAAATATTTACGAATTTTATTATCGTTTAATAAATATTTAGCAAAATCTTTATTGTCTGCATACCAAGTAGATTCCCATGTTTTATTTATGCCGATACGAAGTCCAATTGGACTAACTTTTTGACCCATGTTTTTCCCACCTTTCTTTATTTATTATCACTGACAACGATTGTGATGTGGCTAGTTCTCTTCTTAATTGGAGCAACATATCCACGAGAATCAAATTTCATTCTCTTCATTACTAATCCACCATCAACCATTGCTTCTTTCACTTTTAAATCTTCTTGTTTTAGTCCTAAATTATTAGTAGCATTAGCAGTAGCACTAGTTAAAACTTTTCTAATTAGACGAGCTGCTTCTTTATTTAAATTGCTTAAAATAACATCAGCTTCGGCTACGCTTTTACCACGAATCAAATCAATAACTAAACGAGCTTTACGAGGGGCTATTCTTACGTTTTTAGCGATAGCTCTTGCTTCCATTTGATACTCTCCCTTCTTGGTAATTACTTATTACCATCATTATTATTTTCACCGTGTCCACCAAATTTACGTGTTGGTGAGAATTCTCCTAATTTATGTCCAACCATATCTTCTGTTACATAAACAGGAATAAATTCTTTACCATTATGAACAGCAAATGTGTGTCCAATAAATTCAGGATAAATTGTTGAACGGCGAGACCATGTTTTTATAACTTCTTTTTTGCCGCTTTCGTTAACTGCTTTTACTTTTTTCATTAAGCTTTCATCAACGAAAGGACCTTTTTTTAGACTTCTTGCCATCTAATCAATCCTTTCAATTATTTTTTGCGACGACGTACAATAAGTTTGTCGCTATTCTTCTTATTTTTACGAGTTTTATAACCAAGTGCTGGTTTACCCCAAGGTGTAACTGGTCCTTTACGTCCAACTGGAGCACGACCTTCACCACCACCGTGTGGGTGATCATTAGGGTTCATAACAGAACCACGAACTGTTGGCTTAATACCCATATGTCTAGTTCTGCCAGCTTTACCAATGTTAACTAATTCATGATCTTCGTTTCCTACTTCACCAATTGTAGCTCTATTAGTAGCGATTACTTTTCTTACCTCACCACTAGTTAATCTAAGTAAAGCATATTTTCCTTCAAATCCTAAGATTTGAACTGAACTACCTGCTGCTCTTGCCATTTGTCCGCCTTTACCAGCTTTTAATTCAACATTATGTACCATTGTTCCTTCTGGCATTTTGTTAAGTGGTAGGTTGTTACCAATTTTGATATCAGCATTTTCTCCTGATTCAATTTTATCACCAACTTTTAAACCTTTAGGAGCAATTATATATCTTTTTTCACCATCGGCATAATTAATTAATGCAATATTTGATGTTCTGTTTGGATCATATTCGATTGAAGCTACAATACCAATAACGCCATCTTTATTTCTTTTGAAATCGATGATACGATATTTTCTTTTAGCTCCACCGCCACGATGTCTAACAGTTATTTTACCTTGGTTATTACGTCCACCTTTTTTAGTTAAGGTAACAGTCAATGACTTTTCAGGAGTAGTTTTAGTGATTTCATCATTAACTAATTTTGACATACCACGAGTTCCATTAGTCATTGCTTTATATGTTTTAACTGCCATAGTTTCCTCCTTATTAGTTTAGTTCAATTGAACTTCCATCTTTTAATTTAACAATAGCTTTTTTTACTTTGTTTGTATAACCTGTATATTTACCAACTCTTCTTTTTCTTGGTCTAACATTTACAGTGTTTACGTTTTCAACTTTAACGTTGAAGATTTTTTCAATTGCTTGTTTAATTTGTGTTTTGTTTGCTTTTGGATCGACACTAAATGTAATAGTATTTTGTTTAGCTAAATCACTAGATTTTTCAGTCATGATTGGACCCTTAATAATATCTCTATAATTTTGCATTAAACAAGCACCTCCTCTAATTGTTTAACTGCTGATTCTGTGATAACTAATGTATCAGCACATACGATATCGTAAGTGTTTAATTCGTCAACAGTTAATAATAATACATTGTTTAAGTTTCTACTACTTAAAATTACGTTATCATTCAATTCGTCTACTACAAATAAAACTTTTTTATCTAATTTTAAGTTATTTAAAATAGCTTTGAAATCTTTTGTTTTATTTGATACTTCTAATTTATCGATAACAATTAATTTGCTTTCAATTGCTTTATAAGCTAAAGCTGATTTTAAAGCTAAACGACGTTCTTTACGATTCATTTTAATAGCATAACTTCTTGGATGTGGTCCGAATACAATTCCACCTTTAATCCAATGTGGAGCTCTAGTAGATCCTTGTCTTGCACGACCTGTTCCTTTTTGTCTCCAAGGTTTTCTTCCACCACCTGATACTTCACTTCTTGTTTTTGTATCAGCAGTACCTTGTCTAAAGTTATTTCTAGCCAATCTTAAAGCATCGTATAAAACTGCATCGTTTGGTTCAATTCCCCAAATTTCTTTGTTTAATTTAATATCGCTAACTTTTTCACCTTTAGTATTGATAATTGATAAGTTTTCCATATTATGCCTCCTCGCTTTCGTTTGCTTCTGCATTTTCTAAAGCGTCATTTAAGACAGGTGCTTCATTAGCTTCTTTTTTATAAGAAATTAATTCTTGCTTTTCTGCTACCTTACCATTAGCTTTAACAGCTGATTTGATAATAACTAAACTATTTTTTGCACCTGGTACATTTCCTTTAACTAATAAACAATTGTTTTCTAAATCGACAGCAATTATTTCTAAGTTTTGGATTGTAACAGTTAATGTTCCCATGTGTCCTGGTAATTTTTTACCTTTAAATACACGCATTGGACGCATAGTTCCCATTGAACCTGGGCTTCTGTGATATTGTGAACCATGTCCCATTGGTCCTCTTGATTGATTGTGGCGTTTAATAACACCTTGGAACCCTTTACCTTTAGTAGTTCCAGTTACGTCAACAACTTCACCTTCTTCAAAAATATCAACTTTGATTTCTTGACCTAAAGTATAATCATTGACATCTACACCTCTAATTTCTTTAAAGAAGCGCTTAGGTGTAGTGTTTGCTTTATTGGTATGTCCAATAGAAGCTTTCGTCGCTAACTTTTCACGTTTCGTATCAAAACCTAATTGAATGGCTTCGTAACCGTCATTTTCTTTAGTCTTAATTTGAGTGACAATATTAGGTTCTACAGAAATAACAGTTACAGGAACTACTTTATTAGATTTTGTAAATACTTGCGTCATGCCAATTTTACGACCTAAGATTCCTTTCATATTTTTCTCCTCCTACATTTTAATTTGAATATCAACACCACTTGGAATATCTAAATGAGTTAGTGCCTCAATAGTCTCCTTACTTGGATTTTTGATATCAATTAGTCTTTTGTGTGTTCTCTTTTCGAATTGTTCACGACTATCTTTATCTTTATGAACAGCTCTTAAGATTGTGATTTTTTCGATTTCAGTTGGTAATGGAATTGGACCTGATACTTCGCCACCAGTTCTTCTAACTGTTTCCACTATTTTCGCACAAGCTTTATCTAATGATTTGTGTTCAAATGCTTTCAACCTAATACGAATTTTTTCTTTAGACATAATATCCTCCCTTCGCCTATATCTCGTATAGACATACTCCGTGTAAATAACCCGATTTTCTTTGTTTTATGTTTCAACTCAACCTGGTGTATCGGCAACCTCACACATCATCGCAGTCACACATTCAAAATTATACAATAAAAGTATATGAAAATCAAGGCTTTTTTATTAATTTTTTTAATTTATTGAATTTAATTCTATATAAAAAAAGTAAATTTAAATTTTTAAAATTACTTTTTGGTATTGACATTAATAGATTGTATTATTTCTGTTTAAATATTTAATAAATTTTTTTCTAAATACATTATTAGAATTTTCTAATTGTCGACGAACTTTTGCATCGTAAGGTAATCTTTTAATTAAATTACAAAAATATTTTGCTCTATTAACAGTTTGAATATCATATTCTGATAAAATATTATTTTTTTCATCTTGAGTGAAATCAATTTCGATAGCATCATTAAAGAAATCATAACTAACATTTTTCTGATTTTCTTGAACAAATTTTTCTAAAGATTTGGCAAAAGCAGTCAAGAAAACATCTATATTATCATCATATATTGTCAAATTAATAAAAGGTGAAAAAATTTTTTTAAATTCGTCACTATACATCATTTCTTCTATTCCTATTTTATAATCGGCTGGAAGAGCTGTTTTTCCTTGATGAAAACTATCATCTTTAAAACATGATAAAATTAACTTAGTTAATTCGTCTATATTAATTGAACCAGGTAAAGTATTTTGATAAGCCTTGATAATTCTATTTATTTCAGTTACTTGTTCTTGCGTTAATTTTGCAATTACTTTATCCATATAATCTTCTTTAAAAGCCAATTGGTATTGATCTTCGTTTTTTATTATCCCTTTGCTTCTAAAAATATCTAACCCCAACGATAACGTAATGTCAGCATGAGCAAAATTAAATATTTTGCTATTTTCTAATTCAATTATGATTGTTTTATCTAAATCTTCTTTATTAAAATTAGTAATTCCTTGCTTTTCTAATAAAGCAAATAAACCTTCAATAAAATCTAATTCTGTAAAATCCATTTTTTCCTCTCCTCTTTTTTAGATAGTTAAAAATGCTTTAATTACGTTTATAATTTTTTAAAGCATCATACTATCAGTTGTTAATATATTAAACCACTGATTCAAAATAAAGTCAATATAAAAACTGATTTTTCGATATTAAATATCGACATCTAAATTATACCTTAAGTTATTAATCCCCATTTCAAAATACTTATCAACATTTTTATAATTCCTTTTTTTATAATCATAAATATACATTAGATTATTTTTTATGATAACAGGGTATTTATTATTAAATCGATCTAACAAAATAGAACTATCAACAGCATATTTTTGATTGATATTATACTTAGAAACCATTGCTTCCAAATTACCATATATCACAAGTTCTAGATTAGGATGTTTATGGTAACGATTATGATAAGCATCAATTAAATTTTTTATTTGTGAATCAGTCAATTCATAAGATAGGCAAACTTGTTTAACGTTTAAGCTATGCAATAATGCGACAGCATAAGAATTTGTAACATTAAATGAAAAATCAGCTAATATATCTTTATATATCAAACTCCCCAACTCACCTACTAATAGTTTTTGGTTATAATTTAAATGATGTTCTAAAACACGACTTAATTTTAATACTTTTCTATCATCTTCGATTTGATTAAATAAATCTTGTTCCATATAGATATACTTATAACTATTATTTTTAATTTTATTATACTGATTTATGTTGGAAATTAAAATATTGTAATTTTCTTCTTTTTCAAAATTAGGTAATTCAATTGTATATTTTTCCTTAATATATTTATATTGATAAAGTCTTTTTTCATTTAATAAATTAGTAGCTTTATTTCTTAAGTCATTTAATTCTTTAATTGGAATAAAAATATTAGTATCTCCTTTGATTTTTAATTCTTTAAATTGATAAATTGTATTACCTGTTTTTTTTATTTGTTCTATTATTCTTTCATGACTAATTGGGCTAGTAATTGACTTTTCTATAATATTACCTGTTACTATAACTTCATTATTACCATCAGTTATTTTTAATTTAAGTGGTTTATCTAAATAAGCTTCTAAGATCCCAGTAATATTAATTTTCTTTTTATTTTTTAAAATATCTTCATTTTTTTTATTTAATAGGTAATCAGTTGTTTTTACTACTTTAGTACTACTTATTTTACCTTTATAATAAATAGAAACTACATCACCTTTTTTAGCGTGTTCAACTCTTTTTTTATTTTTAAATAATGATGTAACAATAAAACCAATATCATCATCAATAAATCTAATGCCATCATTGATGTTTAAATCATCTGTAAGTAAAATATCAATGTAATTATTTTGCGATTTTATTACCTTACCTATTTCTATTCCTAAATGATTTGGTCGATATGAATTAACAATATCTTTTTCATCAAATAAGAATCCTTTGGTATATTGACGGTTAAATATCTTCTTTAAATCATTTAGTTCTTCTAAATTTATTTTTACTTTTTTATTTTCTAAATAAGAGTCAATTGCTTCGCGATATAATTTTGTAACTAAATAAACATAACTAGGCGATTTCATCCTTCCTTCAATTTTTAAACTATCAACACCACTTTCAATCAATTCACCAATATTTTCTAAACTACATAAATCTTTAGTGCTTAATAAATATTGTTCATCATTAACTTTTTTATTATCAATTAATAAGTTATATTTTTGTCTACAACTGCCCGCACAACTACCTCTATTACCACTTCGATTACCAATCAAACTACTAAATAAACATTGCCCGGAATAACTAATACATAAAGCACCATGGATAAAAACTTCTAATTCGATATTTGTATTTTGTTTTATTTCTTTTATTAAGTCAATCGATGATTCACGAGCTAAAACAGCTCTTTTTAAGCCTAATTTTTGAACTAATTTAACTCCTTCTAAGTTATGAATATGCATTTGAGTTGAGGCATGTAGTTCTAATAAAGGATAGGTTTTTCTAATTAAATCCATCATTCCAATATCTTGAATAATTAAAGCATCAGCATTATTTTTATATAAGAAATCAATATAATTCATAAATCTATCCACTTCATGCTCATATATTAAAGTATTAACAGTAACATAAACTTTAACACCATAAAGATGAGCATAATTTATTGCCTCGACTAATTCGTCATTAGAAAAATTATTAGAGAATGCTCTAGCTCCAAATAGTTTTCCACCTAAGTAAACAGCATCACATCCAGCTAATATTGCAGCTTTTAAGCTTTCAAAATTACCAGCTGGTGATAATAATTCTGGTTTTTTCAATTCAATCACTTTCTTTCAGTATATTTTTTCAAAATTTCTAAATTAGGAACATAATTATTTTTCACCAATTGTTTAGTACACATTCCTTCATTTTTTACAATATTTCTACAATTACTTTATCGAGTATTTTTCAATATTATTACAACAGATCTTCTTTAATGATAATTTCGAAAATAAGGCTAGAAAACAAGCTTATTGAACTGAGAACTTCACGATCTATTAATATAAAGAAAAAATGTCATTAAATGATTTTATAAATCTTCTACAAAACTAATCTTTTAACCTTATTCTTAGATATTTTATCAGTGTTTCTTAAAGTTAAAATAACATTATTATTATCATCAAACATGTTTTTTTTAGTTGACCTTTCAATATCTAAAACTTTTTTATCCAACAATGGAACGATCATTGTCTCATACACCTCTTTAGCTTTTTTCTTATCGTTAAAACGATTATACATATTTACAAAATCCAAAACGCTTTTACGTCCTTTCATCGTTAAAAAATAAAGTAATGTTTGATAATCTATTGCTGTTAATTTATCGTTAGCTAAAGTAGCTTCTATTTGCATAACATATTCTTTTTCTAATTCTATTTTTACGGTTGTTAACATATAGTCGATAAAATACGATAAATCATGAAAAGATCTAACATCTTCAATAACTCTTGTATATTCACCATCTTTAAAACTAATTCCTCTATTAAAAATAATATATGGATAACTTTTTTTATTGATTAAATACCACATACTTAAAGTTCTGCTAGATCTTCCGTTAACATCAAAATAAGGATGAATATAAACAAAATAATAATGTAAAATTTGGCTTTTAATATATTCTTCTGTTATATTTCCATCAATTTCAGTATTTAAAAATTTAAAATAGTCTTCCATGTAGCTTTCAACATCAGTAGCTAAAACACCTTGATAAGGTTCAATATCCAATCGGCCATGTTTTAAAATGTAAACAGGGGCAGTACGATAATATTCTCCCATTCTTGCTAAATCTCTAGATTCTAATAAATCTTTACTTAAAATACTATATAGTTTTTTTAAAGTATCTTTATTAATTTCTTTAGTTTTTAAAATATAATTATATCCATGGTATAAATTCAAAATTCTTTGCCTTTTATCTTTATCTTGAATATCTTTAGCACGAGCAATAACTCTTTTTATCATTTCCACATCATCGCCATATCCTTCGATTTGATTATTAGCTTTTAATTCATGAGAAAACATAACTGTTTTAGCAAAAACTTTTGTATTTAAATGCCTTTCGCCTTTTAAAAATTCTGTTAATTCTTTTTGAACTGTAAGGTACCTTTCCGGTCTTATAAATAATTTTGTACCATCATTTGTTTTCAAATCTAAATAAATTACATCTTTCATAAAGTCACCACTTAAAATATCGATATTATTCTATCATATTTTTATAAAAAAAACTAATATATTTATATATATATTATAATAACGATGTTTATGAATTTTTTACCTAAAATTAATGTTACAGTGATACAACTAGTAAATTGTTTAACGGAGTTCTAATGACTGCATAAGTCAACAATAAGTAACTAATAAACATAACAACACTAATAATAGCAATGAAGTCATAAAGAAACTGTGGAAATAATTAATAAAAATATATAAAAAACCATCCACTATTTAGTGAATGGAATTAAAGCCATAAAACGGGCTTTTTTAACTTCGTTAGCAATATGTCTTTGATGTTTTGCACATGCACCAGTAATTCTTCTAGGTAAAATTTTACTCTTTTCATTACTTACATATCTTTTAATTGTCTCTACATCTTTATAATCAACTTCTTTACCGGCACACATTTGACATACTTTTTTCTTTTTACGATAAAATTCTGCCATAATTCCTCCTTAATCTAAAAAGTTATCATCGATTGATACACTATCGCCAAAATCAGCAAAAGGATCATTATCGACATTAATATCATTAGATGGTTGTTGGAAATCATATGGAGTAGCGTTAACTCTTGATTCAGATTGAGCTTTAGATTCTAAAAATCTAACATTATCAGCCGCTACGTCGGTCGTATATCTCTTATTACCATCTTTATCTGTATAACTACCTGTTTGAATTCTTCCTTCAACAGAAACTAAACTACCTTTATTTAAATATTGGCAAATATTTTCTGCTTGTTTTCTCCAAGCAACAGTGTTGATGAAATCAGTTCTTCTTTCACCATTAGCATTAGGTACTCCATCTACTGCTACAGAAAAACGAGTATATGGAATATTAGAATTAGTATATCTTAATTCTGGTTTAGCAGTTAATCTTCCTACTAATAAAACTTTATTCATAAATCCTCCTTAGTCTTCGATTTTAGTAATCAAATGACGAACGATATCTGATGTATTTCTTGCTTGTCTATCAAATTCATTGATAGCAGTAGCATCATTAGCTTCAAGAGTAATAACATAATAAAAACCAGATTTGAAATCTTTAATTTCATAAGCTAATTCTCTTTGTCCCATATCTTTTTCACTAGTTATAGTAGCTTTATTATCTGTTAAAATTTTAGAAAATTTAGCAATCAAATTTTTCTTTTCTTCTTCAGATAAAGTTGGTCTAGCTATAAACATAATTTCATATTTACGCATTCTCACACCTCCTTATGGACTATTGGCTTTTAATTAAAAAGCAAGGAGTAAATAATTACTCGCTATAGATTATAACAAACTAAATTAATTTTGTAAATAGGTTATACTTAATTTTTGTCTTAAATTTGTGATAAATTCCTATTATAAGTTTATTTATGAATAATTCCTAAAATTCTACAACAAAATGTAGAT
>CALVVR010000013.1 GCA_944363915.1 uncultured Bacilli bacterium
TTGTTTAAAAGGAAAAGGTCATTGTGAAGATGCACTGATTAATCCCGAAGAACATATTAAAACATTAAATAAAGTATAAAAAAAATAAATTTAAATTACAATTTAGTGATCTGTTAAATAAATAGTAATTTATTGAATGGAGGTGTTATATGTTAATTACAGGAATTTTAATTACAATAGTTGCAATTTTTATGGTTTTATTTCCTCAATTTTTTATGGGACTTAAAAATCCTAGAATTCCCGATAAATTATTAAAAAATCCTAAAATGAAAATTGTTCTTAGAGTATGGGGTGGCATTTTTGTAATAGTGGGAATTTTATTGATTATTTTCGCAACTATTAAATAAGATATTATAATTTTATATACCCTCGATATATTTCCTGTTAAAAATAGCTTTTACATTATAAAATATTAATGTGAAAGGAGCAAAATTTATGGATCAAGAAAAAATTGGAAAATTTATTGCTAGTTGTAGAAGAAAGAAAAATATCACACAGCAAGAGTTGGCAGAAAAATTAGGTGTGTCAGATCGAACTATTGGAAATTGGGAAAATGGAAGGAATATGCCTGATTTATCATTGTTTAAACCTTTGTGTAATGAGCTTGATATTACTTTAAATGATTTAATGAGTGGCGAAAAAGTAAACGAAAAAGAATATCAAGAAAAATTAGAGGAAAATATCATCAATACCATTAACTATACAAATAAAAAAATAAAAAATCGCAATAATCTTATTGGATTAATATTAATTATTTTTGGGGTATTGATTTCAATTACGGCTGTCGCAATATTTCCTAGTGAAAGTAGTTGGGGATCTATTTATTCTATTTTTGGTGCAATAATTTCTTTAGTTGGTGTTAGTAGATTTACCAAACGGTTAGCATATTCAAAAAGATTAATATGTAATTTTAGTTATTTTTTAATATTTATAATGGTATTAATGACAATAGATTATATTGGTGTCATTAATATTCATCAAGCACCAAGATTTTCATTGATAAAAGTTTCCGGAGCTAATGTTATCTATTATGATACTCCATTTTATGATGTAGTTAGATGTAATGTTGATAAAGATAATGAAACATTTAAAGTTATTAAAAATCAAAAGTATGATAGAGATAATATAGATAATTTTTGCAAATGATAAATCATGGTTAAAGGAGATGATTCTTTTGAAAAAATATATTCAAGCTATAGGTATATGGTTTTTAATTGTACCACTAGCAATTTTAAACGGTGGATTAAGAGAAAATATACTGGTTAAATTAGGTAGCATTGCTCTACCATTAAGTGGAATTATTTTAAGTATTTGTATATTTGTAGTGGCATTATTGTTAATACCAAAAATTAAAGAGTGCAAATCAAAAGATTACATTATTTTTGGTATTATTTGGTTTGTTTTAACAAATTTATTTGATTTATTGATGTATATTAGTGAAGGTAAAGGAATCAACGAATTATTAAATTCATATAACTTTCTAAATGGCAATTTATGGATTTTAGTTGTAATAACTGCATTTGTATCTCCAATAATAGTATCAAAAATAAAATGTTTAAAACAGTCTTAGTGTTTTAAAAGTTGTTATCAAAAGATGCTTCAACATTATTTTAATAAAAAATATCAACACTCAATAGTTGATATTTTTATTTTGATATTCTTCGATAAGGATTTGATTAATTTCTTCAGGATTTTCTTTACAACCATTATATAGCCATTTTTTAATAATAGCATTAATTCCCACCATAAAAAACTCGATATGATATTCAATGTGATCGTCATTGTATAACATTTTAGATAAATTAGAATCATATTTATTCTTACTTAAAAGGTAATAAAGAATAATTAAGTAGAGATATTTAATCTCCATTTTTTATGATATAATTATTAAAGAGGTAATTAGATTATGAAAAAGATAATCAATAAAATATTTATTCTAAATAAAGTAGTAGGAGCTATTTAATTTAGCTTTTATTTTACTGATATATGCATTTAGTAATCATTCAGAAGATACGCTACTGGTTATGTTTGTTATTTACTATCAACCGATACCTTGATAATTTTTTGTATTTGGTTTTTTAAAGTTTGGAAATTTGGCAATAATGATTCATCTTTTAAATCTGTTATGACCGGTTCGATGGGATTTATAGTATGTATTATAAATTCAATTATGTCTATTTATATGATAGTTAAGGCAAATAGAAATTTAAAGTAAGGGAGAGATTGTAAGTGGAAAAGTGGTTAGAATTGATAATTGAAATTCAAAGTTTAGCGCAAAATGGGTTAGCTTATACTAATAATGTCTATGATAAGGAAAGGTTTGAAAGATTACGCGATATATCAGCCGAAATGTTAAGTATGAAATCTGATTTATCACTTGAAAAAGTAAAGGATTTATTTTGTAATGAAAAAGGTTATCAAACACCTAAATTAGACACGAGAGCGGTTATATTTAAAGATGATAAAATTTTATTGGTTAAGGAAAATAATGGTACTTGGTCATTACCAGGAGGTTGGGTTGATGTTTTAGAATCAGTCGCTTCAAATACAGTAAAAGAAGCAAAAGAAGAAACGGGCTTGGATGTTGTACCCAAAAGAATAATTGCTATTCAAGATAGAAATAAACATAATAAACCAATATATGCTTATGGTATATGTAAGATATTTGTTTTGTGTGAAGTAATAGGCGGAAAGTTTGAAAAAAATATTGAGACAATCGAAAAAAATTATTTTTCACTAGATGAATTACCATTATTAGCAGAAGCTAAAACAAATAAAGAACAAATAGAAATGTGCTTTAAAGCCGTAAATGATGAAAGTTGGCAAGTTCAATTTGATTAATTTTATAAAATAATCAAATAATGTAATTGAAAGGTAGATGTTTAATGAAAAAAAGATTAATAATTTTATTATGTTTATTTGTTGTAGCTATTAATACTGGATGTGTAAGGAATACTGGTTTTTATCGAGATGTTGAAACTGTTAAAATTGGGGAGAAATCAAATGTTCAAATTAATAATGATGTAGTTTCTCTATCTATTAAAGAAGGTACACTAACAAATAATAGTGTGACGGCAATTTTAAAAAATTCTAGCAATAATACTATTATATATGATGATACTTATGAACTAGAAATAAAAAAAGATGGCTCTTGGTATAAAATAGATGTTGAATTGCTTTTTAATGAACCTATTTGGAATTTAGATAGTGGTGCCTCAAAAGAGTTAGAATTTAATTGGGAAAAAAGCTATGGAGATTTAGATATCGGAACATATAGAATTATCAAAGCAATTTCTTTAGAAAAAACTGATGATGTTTATGAAGAATTTTATGTAGGATTTGAATTTACTATTAACTAATTATATTTGAAAGTGAGGTAATAATATGTCCGTAGTCGTCAATATTAAACAAAATCCTAAAAAAACCAAAAAGATTGGTTTAAAATTTTTAAATGGCTGGCTTAGGACCTGTAATTTATGTTTTGGTGTTCCTAATCAAGCTTATTGTTTAGAAAATTATGAAGGAAAAGAAGATTTAAGAAATCAATTACTTATCATTTATAATCCTAAAAGTTTAGGACGAGGATTTAGTTTTACAATCGAAGAAAATTATGATGTTGAGTTGGTTTTAAACTTTCCAGCTACTAAAAATGATATTATTTTATTTTATAAATTTATCGATTTATTTTGTTCTAATTTTAAAATTAAAACTTTTATTCATGAAGGAGAAGAATATAGCTTAGATAAAATAGAAAGTTTAATGAATGCGACAATTGCATTTAATAAAAAACTAGTTAAAAATGATTTAGAGTCTGATCTTACTATTTTTGGTTGTATTTATCCGATTGTTCTAGAAAAAGATTTTATCAAAAAAATAAAACAGTTAAATGAAGATGAAGCTTATCAATTATATGAAGAATATCTAAATAAAAAACAAAAAGAAGATTATTATTTTGCTAAACCAATAATATATGAAGATAAAAATAAAAAATACTATGCTAAATATGCTTTGACGGAAAATGTTCCAACCATTTTTCCTATTGAGACATATTTACCATTTGGTTATGATCAAAATCTAGAAAAGAATATCAAAACGTGGAATGTATCTTTAATTGAAAATAAAAATGGTAAATTTGATTTGCTTGATGAAATATCTTATGATAATTTTTGTAAATTAGTCGATTTAAGTAAGTATCCAAAGTTTGATGAAAAACATATTATCATTACCTTTAATCAAGAAATTTTAGAAAAAACAGATAAATATTTAATTGATAAAGCTAAAATTGAATTAGAAAATTGGCTATCAGACATAAGAGAACTAGGACGTAAACCGGTAAAAATAGAATATACTAATACATTTGAAGAAAACGGCATAAAATGTTATATTTTTAAATACAAAAAAACTTTATTAAGTAAGTGGTTTTTAGGAATAGTAAGTGATTCTGGAACTTTTAGCGAAATGAAAGAGTACAATAAAAATACTGAGGTAGAAGATGCTAAAAGAATAATAAAATTACTACAAGAAATTTGGAAAAAGACAGTAGATAATTAAGTGAACCAATAGTATGTGTATTTTTTATATCAATATTGTTAAAATTGATATAGAAAAGAGGATGATTATGAATCAAGAAAAAATCGGAAAATTTATTTCTAAGCAAAGAAAAGAAAAACAATTAACTCAAGAACAACTTGCAGAAAAGTTAGGCATTAGTAAAAATGCTGTTAGTAAATGGGAAAGAGGTTTATCGTTAATGGATATTTCATTAATAGAACCGTTATGCAATATTTTAGATGTTACTATTCCTGAACTTCTACATGGAGAGATAATTAGTAAAAAAGAAAAAGATAAAAAAAACGAAGAAACAATAAATATTGTTATTACTATTTCTAAAGAAAAAATAAATAATTATAAAAGAAAAGTTATGTTATCTGCTTGTTTTTTGATTAGCTTGTTACCAATGCTGATGAATCAATTTGGTGGTTTTAGAGATGTTCAAGAAATAAGTGGAATTATCAACTTAACTAATCCGATTGGTTTAATTTCTGCTTTTATTTTTTTCTTTGGTGTGTGGTATAACTTTAAAAATAAGTATTTTAATATAATAGTAGGTGCTATAGGTGTTATTGGTATAATTTTATCTGAGGTAGTAAATTTTTTTGCATGGGGATATCCTAATATATCTTGCTTAGATAAAATAAGTAAATGTTTTAATAATGTTTTATTTCCAGAATTTTATATTGGATTATTATTTTCTATAGTAATGTTGATAGTATATTTTTATATTGTAAAGAAAAAATAGTTTTCCAATATAATGAAAAAAATTAATAAGATATATTTTTAATATGATAAAGTTATATGGGTGATTATATGAAAAATGTAGAAAAAATAATAATTAATACTGACGAAAAAGAAATGGAAAAGGTTAATTGGACTAATGCTTGGAGTAAAAAATATCATGTTTTAGCTAACTATCAAAATAAAGTGGATATTGAATATTATCAAGAAGAAATAAGAAAATTATTAGATAGTTTAGAAGAGGAATATGGTTATAATAAATTAGATGCTATGTTAGTGTTAAAAGATATTTTATATCATGAATGGAAAGATAATAAATGATTTATAAAACATATTATAGTTCACCTATTGGTAAATTGCTCTTAGCTAGTGATGGGGAAAGTTTAACAGGTTTATGGATAGAAGGTCAAAAACATTATCTTTATAAAATAAATGAACAATTAGTTACTAATGATAATTTAGAAATATTTAAAGAAGTTAAAAATTGGTTAAATAAATATTTTAAAGGTGAAAAAGTTAATATTAATAATCTAAAGCTGAATCATAGTGGTACTAAATTTCAAAAAGAAGTGTGGAAAGTGTTATGTGACATCCCATATGGCGAGATTATTACGTATAAGGAAATATCAAAAAAAGTAGCGCACAATTTAAATAAGGAAAGAATGTCTTTTCAGGCTGTAGGTAGTGCTATTGGACATAATCCAATTACAATTATTATTCCCTGTCATCGTGTTGTTGGCAGTGATGGTAATTTAACTGGTTATGCTGGTGGAATAGATAACAAGATAAAGCTACTACAAATTGAAGGACATGATATAAATAAGTTTTATTATAAGAAAAGAAGTGATTAATTATGATCCTTTTTGTAAGTGGTAGAACCGATATAGTAGCATTTTATTCTAATTGGTTTATGAAACGTTATGAAGAAGGGTATTTTGATGTTAGAAATCCATTTAATCCTAAGTTAGTAAGTCGCATTAATATAAATGATGTTGATGCGATTCTTTTTTGTACAAAAAATCCACTTCCTATTTTAAACGATATAAATAAAATTGATAAACCAATCCTTTTCCATGTTACTCTAACTCCTTATCATAAAGATATTGAACCAAATGTACCTCCCAAAGGTCTTATTATTGAAGCTATAAAAAAATTATCTAATTTAATTGGCATTGACAATATATATGTTCGTTATGATCCAATTTTTATAAGTGATAAATATACTTTAGATTATCATATTAAAGCTTTTGATAAAATGTGTAATTTATTAAATGGTTATGTAAAAACGATTATTGTATCATTTTTAGATAATTATAAAAATGTGCGAAAAAATAAAAGTGTTTTAAAATATCGTCCTCTAACGGAATTTGATTATCAACAGATTGGTATTAATTTTAGTAGAAGTGCTAAAGAAAACAATATGACTGTCCAAACTTGTTTTGAGGATAGAAATTTAGTTGAATATGGATTTATTAAAAATGATTGTTTGTCGCATGGATTAGCTTATAAATTAACTGGTAAAAAATATAAAACTTGGAAAGCAAGAAAAGATAAAAAATGTAATTGTGTTGAATTAGTTGATATTGGTTGTTATAATTCTTGTAAGCACATGTGTAAATATTGTTATGCTAATTTTGATGAAGATAAAGTTAATGCTAATTTTTCTAAACATGATATCAATTCTTCTTTGTTAATTGGGCAAATTGAAAAAGATGATACAATAAAAGTTAGGATAAAATAATTTACTTAAAATTAATATTTTTTATTGACAAACATATATTCGCTATGATATGATTGACTTGTAGGAGTTAATCATATTTTTATTATCTAGGGATGTTAGTAATGAATGAAATAATTGTAAAAAATGAAGTAAATATTGAAAATTTAATTTATGAAATAAGAGGAGTTCAAGTGATGCTAGATAATGATTTGGCCTTGTTATATCAAGTTGAAACAAAAAGAATAAATGAAGCAGTTCATAGAAATAAAGAAAAGTTTCCAGAAAGGTTTAGCTTTAGAATTTCTGAAGAAGAATATAATCTTTTGAAGTCGCAAATTTCGACTTCAAAAGGTGGTTCAAGAAAAGGACATACTGTTTTTACTGAGCAAGGAATAGCTATGCTTGCAACAATATTAAAGACAAAAGTAGCTACCCAAGTAAGTATAAAAATAATGGATGCTTTTGTAGCAATGCGAAAATATATATCAACTAATTTAATTGAACAAAAATATATAAATGATTTAGTATTAGAAGATCATGAAAAGAATAAAACATTAGAATTATCATTTGCTAAATTTGAAGAAAAAAAGAAAGTTAACGAAATCTATTTTAATGGTCAAATTTATGATGCTTATTCTAAAATTCAAGAAATATTTGACGAAGCCACTAAAGAAATTATAATTATTGATAGTTATGCTGATTATACTTTACTTGATATTATTAAAAGACTAAAAATAAAAGTAATAATTATAACAAAACCTAATAATTTGTTAACTAAACAAGATATTATGAAATATAACAAACAGTATAATAATTTAAAAGTTGTATATGATAATACCTTTCATGATCGTCATTTTATTTTAGATAACAAAATAGTTTACCATTGTGGGGCTAGTATAAATAGAATCGGTTATAAAACTTTTTCTGTTACTTTAATTAATGATGAAGAAATATGTCAAACATTAATCAACAAAGTTTATAAGATTATAAAAGAAAGTGAGTTAAAACATGAATGAAATAATTGTAAAAAACGAAGTAAATATAGAGAATCTAATTTATGAAATAAGAGGAATTCAAGTAATGTTGGATAGTGATTTAGCCAAACTTTATGAATGCGCCAACGGAACTAAAACAATTAATTTAGCTGTTAAAAGGCATATTAATAGATTTCCTAAACGCTTTATGTTTCAATTATCAAAAGACGAATATTATAAAATTCTAAGGTTTCAATCTGAAACCTTAGAACTAGAACAAGGGAAATATTCTAAATATTTACCGTATGCATTTACCGAACAAGGAGTAGCAATGTTAGCCACTGTTCTTAGAACTAAAGTGGCTGAAAAAGTAAGTATAAAAATAATGGATGCTTTTGTAACAATGCGAAAATATATATCAACTAATTTAATTGAACAAAAATATATAAATGATTTAGTATTAGAAGATCATGAAAAGAATAAAACATTAGAATTATCATTTGCTAAATTTGAAGAAAAAAAGAAAGTTAACGAAATCTATTTTAATGGTCAAATTTATGATGCTTATTCTAAAATTCAAGAAATATTTGACGAAGCCACTAAAGAAATTATAATTATTGATAGTTATGCTAATTACACTTTACTTGATATTATTAAAAGATTAAATATAAAAGTAATAATTATAACAAAACCAAATAATTTATTAACAAAACAAGATATTATAAGATATAGTAAACAATATAATAATCTAAAAGTTATATATGATAATACTTTTCACGACCGTTATTTCGTTTTAGATAACAAAATAGTTTACCACTGTGGAACTAGTATAAATAGAATTGGTTATAAAACATTTTCGATTACTTTAATTAATGATAAAGAAATATGTCAAGCATTAATTGGCAAAGCTTATAAAATCGTAAAAGAAAGTGATGTAAAATATGAATGAAATAATTATAAAAAACGAAGTAAATATAGAGAATCTAATTTATGAAATAAGAGGAGTTCAAGTAATGTTAGATAGTGATTTAGCTAAACTTTATGAATGTGCTAATGGAACTAAAGATATAAATAAAGCGGTTAAGAGAAATATAGAAAGATTTCCTGAAAATTTTATGTTTCAGCTAACAGATGAAGAATATAGTTGTTTGAGGTTCCAAACTGGAACCTCAAATACAAAAGGTGGTAGAAGATACAATCCATATGTGTTTACCGAACAAGGTGTTGCTATGCTAACAACTATTATGTTTCAACTAACAGATGAAGAAATAAAAAACTTTCAAGGTTTCAAGTTGAAACCTTGAACAAAAGAGGATCTAACATTAAATACTTATTTGTGCTTACTTAATAAGGAAAATCTATGTTTAAAACAATATTAAAATAAAAGTAACTATACAAAATGAATAGGATATATTTGTAATTATAAAATATATATTTTCAATAATTTATCAAGATAATGCCAACTATAAGTAAATAATTATAATATCTCTTGTTTCTTTTTTAAATAATTGGTAAAATATTATAAAGAAAAAGGAGCAAAATATGGAAGAATTTATATTATCGATGATGAATCAATTTGGCTATATTGGTGTTTTTCTATTAATAGCCATTGAAAATATATTCCCACCAATTCCTTCAGAAGTAATTTTACTTTTTGGTGGTTTTATGACAACTTATAGTGAGCTTAATATTGTTTTAATGATTATTTTTGCAACTTTAGGTTCCTTAATTGGGGCAATAGTTTTATATTATATTGGCAAAATATTAAATAAAGAAAGACTAAAAAAAATAATTGATGGTAAAATAGGAAAAATATTAAGACTTAAAAATAGTGATATTGATAAAGCTGATGAATGGTTCGATAAAAAAGGAAATAAAACAGTTTTCTTCTGTCGCTTTATTCCAATTGTTAGAAGCTTAATTTCTATTCCTGCTGGTATGAGTGAAATGCCACTCGGTAAGTTTTTCTTATATACTACGACCGGTTCATTAATTTGGAATACTGTTTTAATTATTATCGGCGCAATTGTCGGTGAAAAATGGGAATCAATATTAAATATTTTTGATACTTATTCTAATATTGTTTTAGTATTATTAGTAATTATTTTTATCGTTGGTGTTTATGTTTTCTACCACACTAAAAATAAAAAGAAAAGTTGACAAGAAAGATAAAAACTGTTAAAATTAAACACATTGAAAACGAGGAAGAGAAATAGTAATAAAATCAATTATTTTAAAGTGAGTTATCGGTTGGTGGAAGATAATAATAATATTTTATGAACGCGTCTTGGAGTTTTAAAGCAGATCTGCTATAAAGATTAAAGTGTATAGGTTTCTATAAAATAAGGTGGTACCGCGATAATTCGTCCTTATATTTATAGGGACTTTTTATTTTAGAAAGGGTGATTTTATGTATAAAGATTATATTATTAAATTAGTTAAAGAAGTAATTGGCGATAAAAATGTCATTGTTGAAACCCCACCAAAAAAAGAAATGGGTGACTATAGTGTTCCTTGTTTTAGTTTTAAAGATGATGTTAATAAAAATCCTTTAGAAATAGCTAATAAAATTAAAGAAAATATCAATGACAAAGATAATATTTTTAATAAAATAGAAACAATGGGACCTTATGTTAATTTTTATCTTAATTATGATAAAGCAAGTAATATTATTAAAGAAATATTAGATAAAAAAAATAACTATGGTTCATTAAATCAAGGACATAATGATGCTTTATTGATCGAACACACTTCCATTAATCCTAACGCCGAACCACATATGGGAAGATGCCGTAATAGCTTAATTGGTGATTTCTTAGCTAATTTATTTAAGTTTGTTGGTTATGAAGTAGAAAGACATTATTTTATCAACGATTTAGGTAAAAAAATTGCTTTACTTGTTATTGGTATTGAAAAATATGGATTAAAAACTGATAGCTTTAGTGATATATTAGATGTTTACGTTAAGATAAGCAATGAGGCTAAAACTGACGAAACTTTAGAAAAAAAAGCTTTTGATTATTTAGAATTAGTTGAGTCTGGTAACCAAGAAATGATTAATAAATTTAAAAACATTACTGATAAATGTGTCGAAGGACAAATGAAAATATTTAAGGAATTAGAAATTAATTTTGATGTTTTCACCCATGAGTCAGATTATGTTTACAACAATTATTTAACAAATATTTTAAATAAATTAGATGAAAAAGGTAGATTAAAACTTGATGAAAATGGTAGATATTATGTTGATTTATCTGGTTATGATATTCCAACTAAAGAGCCAGTTTTAGTTTTAACAAGATCAAACAAAACATCACTTTATCCGATTAAAGATATTGCTTATACAATGCATAAAATGGATTTAAATAGTACTAATAACTATATTGTTTTAGGTGAAGATCAAGAAGTATATATGAAACAAATAGCTGCTACTTTAGATATTTTAGGCTATAAAGCCCCTAAATTAATTAGTTATTCTTATGTTTTATTAGATGGCGATAAAATGAGTACATCTAATGGTACTTTAGTTTTAGTAACTGATTTTATTAAAGCATTAAGAGAAAAAATTAAAAAAGAATTTGAAAATAGAAGTTTGGAATGTAATGAAGATACTTTAAAAATATTAACTAATGCTTGTATTAAATATACAATGCTTAACGTATCAAGAAATAAAATAGTTAATTTTAATTTTGATAATGCAACTAGTTTTACTGGAGAATCAGCTATTTATATTTTATATAGTATTGTTAGAATTAATTCGATTTTAAGAAATAATAAATATCAAAATACCGAAATTAAATTAACAGATGAGTTAGAATATCAAATAGTTAAAGATTTAATTGAATTTCCTAGTTTAGTTAATGATTTATTAGTAACTAGTGAACCAGTATTGTTAACAAAATACATCTTTAATTTAACCCAAAAATTCTCATCATATTATGAAAAAATCAATATTAGTAACATAACTGATATTCAAATTAAAAATTCTAAATTGTTATTATTAGAAGCAATAAAAATAGTTTTAACTAATGGTTTAAGTATTTTAGGAATTAAAACAATTGAAAAAATGTAAGGAGGTATTATGATGTGTGATGATTATGTTGTTTTTGATATTGAAACAACAGGTTTAAATAAAGATAATGATTATATAATTGAAATAGGTGCGTTAAAATATAAAAATAATATTTTAGTTGATGAATTTAATTATTTAATTAATCCTAAAATAAAATTACCAGAGATTATAACAACAATTACAGGAATTAAAGATGAAGATTTAATTAATCAAGATACAATTGATAATGTTTTGCCTAAATTTATCGATTTTATTGAAGATTTACCTTTAATTGCTCATAATAATGAATTTGATTTAGGATTTATCAATAAAAATATTAAAGATTTAAATCTAAATAAATTAAATAATAAAATGATTGATACTTTAGCACTTGCTCGTATTTATTTACCGCAAATGTATAACTATAAATTAGAAACATTAAAAAAATATTTTAATATTAAACAAGTATCGCATCGAGCAATAGGGGATTGTTATACGACTAATTATGTTTATCAAGAATGTAAAAAAAGGGCAGCTGTTAAAAATCAAAAAAGCTTATTCGTTTGAATAGGCTTTTATTCTACTTCAACTGTTTCTAACCATTTTTCAAATTTTGGGAAATAAGTATCTTTATTTTTTTCTTCGCAAAATAAATTAATTATCCAAAAAGCATTACTTCCTTTAGTAACAGCTGTCATATAAGAATAATCTTTACCACTTATGGTATCATCATAAGTGTAATACATTATTTGGTCATTTAAATTTTTATATTCATTGTCTTTTTCATTGACATAAGAAATTAGTTCGGCATATTCTTCTAATGAAGTATTTTCATCGATTTCTAAAGAACTTAAATCTTCAAAAGTCTCTTTAACAACAGAAACACCAGCATTTTGACTTTCATAATAAAAAGTTGCTCCAATGTAATCTTTTTCATTAAAACCATCTTCCATCGTTATTGTAAATCCACTATCAGAATAAATTTTTTCTTCAACATCATTTCCCATCAATGCTACAGCAACAATAAATACAGCAATAAAACCAACCACCCAAGCAATTACTTTAATGACATTTTCCTTCACAAAACTTCCTCCTTTATATAATTATACCTAAAATTATTCATTATTACTAGATTTTAAACCTAATTTTCCTTTAAATATTTTATATAAAGATTCTGCTCCAATAATTACTATAAAGCCACACCATAAAGAGTTAACTAATCCTAAGTTAGTAAAAGATAAAGCAAATAATGTCCCGATAATAAATTCTAATATGACAAAAACAAAACAATTATTAATTTTAAAATTATCTTTAATATATTGAATAGTTTGGGTAACAATTAAACTAGCTAAAGATGAAGTTGTTAAAATATCGATTAATGTATTTAAATTCATTAAAATCATTCCTTTCTAATTCTTTATTTTATGATAATATTTTTAACCGGCTTATATTCCTGACTATAAAATTCATTATATCTTTACTTTTCAAGCGTTTTTCGATATAATTATAATGGTGTTTAGGATATGGAAGAAAGATTAATTTGGCTACTTGGCGATAAATTAGAAATAATTAAAAACAAGACTGTTTTAATAGTTGGTCTAGGTGGGGTAGGAAGTTATGCTTTAGAAACTTTAGCTAGAACTTGTTTTAATAAATTAATAATTGTCGATAATGATACAATTGATATTACTAATTTAAATAGGCAATTAATGAGCAATATTGATAATATCGGTAGATATAAGACTGATGTTTGGGAAGATAGAATAAAAAAAATAAATCCTAATTGTCAAGTAATTAAAATAACTGAATTTATTACTAAAGATAATTTAACTGATTTATTTAAAGAGAAAATTGATTATGTTATCGATGCCTGTGATACATTAGAAACTAAAAAAGAACTAATTAAATATTGTCTACAAAACAAGATTAAATTTATTTCTTCTTTAGGAATGGCTAATCGAATAGATGCAACGAAAGTTAAAATTAGTTATTTAGATAAGACAGCTTACGATCCTTTAGCTAAAAAGTTAAGATTATTAGTAAAAAAAGAAAATATTAAAGGTAAAATTCCAGTTGTTTATAGTGAGGAAATACCAATAAAAAGTTCCAAATTAGGTTCAATTGCTCATGTCCCAGCTATAGCAGGATTATTGTGTACAAATTATATTATCAACGATATTTTAAAAGGAGTTAATCATGAATAAACTAAAAACTATTGTAAAAAAATTAAGTGGTAATGTTTTGGGGATTGGTTTAAGTGAAGATTTAACTACTTTAATCGAAAACAATAATAATATTATAGAATGTAATTTATTAAATTCTTATGTTAAAGGTAAATTTAAGAAAAGTTTTTTTAAGAAAACAATTAGAATAAAAAAAATAAGAAAAGTTTTTAAAAAGAAAAAGATTGATTATATTGTTTGTAATTATGATGAAATAAGCAATTATCTTAATACCTTTGTTAAAGATAGTATTTATATCAATAAAGGTAAAATATATTTTTATGGTAATGTCGATATTGATTTATTAAAATTAAAATATGGACGATATGATGTTAAAATAAATTTAGTTGATAAAAAAATCATCGAAATTGATACTAGTTTAGCTAAAAATAATTTTTTTAAAGATAATTATTATCGATTAGTGGATTTTAAAAATCATCTAATTGAGATTATTGGTGACGTTTTGATGAATTAGGAGGAAATTATGAAGAAGGGATTTACATTAGCAGAATTATTAGGAGTAATTGTCTTATTAGGTGCATTAGCCTTAATTATTGTACCATTAGTTAGCAGTTCGATGAAAGGTTCAGAAGAAGCTTTATATAATGATCAAATTGAAAGTATTAAATTATCTTTATCGCTTTGGATGAGTGATAATCAAAAACCTGCTGAAGGAGAAACCATAACTTTATCTCTTAGTCAGTTAAAAGAAGCAGGACTTGTAGAATTAGATATAACTAATCCTTTAACCAAAGAATTATTTCCTAATGATATGATATTAAAAATTATTAATAATAATGGTATTATTGAATATGAAATAAATGATAATGGAAGCAATAAAGAAGACTATAATTTAATTCCTAGTATTAAAGTTAATGGTAACGTTTTAGATTATGTTGAGGTTAATAGTGAGAATTATAACGATTTAGGAGTTACTGCCAAAGACGCTAATAATAGTGTTTTAACCGATGTTAGTGTTGCTACTTCTCCTAATTTAGACTTAACGCAAATGGGAACTTATTTAAGAAGTTATACTGTTACTGCTAATGGATATAGTAATATAGCTTATAGAACAATTATTGTAAGAGATACAACTGGACCAGTTATCGAGTTTACTGGTGATTTAACTTTAAATTTAAGTCAAGTTGATAATTATGATTTCAAATCAGATATTACGGTTACTGATAATAGTGGTCAAGAAGTAGAAGTAACTGTTACTGATAATATTTACCCTCTAGCTGGCAGTTATACAGTTGAATATAAGGCAACTGATACATCAGGAAATGTTAGTACTAAATTAAGAAAAGTGGTTGTTACAGAATAGGAGTAAGGCTTATGTATTTAAAAGCGATTAAAGCACATGGATTTAAGTCATTTGCTGATAAAACATTAATTGAATTAGATAATAAAATAACAGGTATTGTTGGACCTAATGGAAGTGGGAAAAGCAATGTTGTCGATGCTATTCGTTGGGTTTTAGGAGAGCAGTCTGTCAAATCATTACGTGGTGATGGTAATATGACAGATGTTATCTTTTCGGGGAGTAAATCAAGAAATCCTTCTAATGTTGCTTCAGTTACTTTAATATTAGATAATACTGATAAATATTTTCCTTTAGAGTTTAATGAAATAGCTATTAAAAGAAGAGTTTATCGTGATGGAACTAATGAATATTTTTTAAACAATGAAAAAGTTAGATTAAAAGATATCACTAATATCTTATTAGATAGTGGTATAGCTAAAGAAAGTTTTAACATTATCTCCCAAGGTAAAATAGAGGAAATTTTATCTAACAAACCAGAAGAAAGAAGAGTTATCTTTGAAGAAGCAGCTGGCGTTTTAAAATATAAAAGAAGAAAAGAAGATGCTCTAAGAAAGTTAGATAAAACTCATAATAATATGGCAAGAGTTAATGATATTATTAATGAACTAGAAAGTAGAGTAGAACCATTAAGAGTTCAAAAAGAACAAGCTATAAAGTATAATACTTTAACTGAAGATTTAAAATCGGTTGAAGTAGCATTGATTGTTAATGATATAACTAATTTAAACTTTGAATATCAACAAGATAAAAATAAAATCGATTTTTTACAATTAGAAATATCTCAGTTAAGTACTAATAACAGTGTCGGTGAAGCTAAAGTAGCTGAATATAAAAAAAATATTACTAATTTGGAAGTTGAAATCAAAAAATATCAGGATTATTTAATCAAATTAATTAGCGATGTTGAAAAGATCAATAGTCGTAAAGCAATTATTTTAGAACGTCAAAAGTATAATGTTGCTGATAGTAAAATTCATGAAAATTTAATTTTATTAAAAGAAAAAGAATATAATTTAAATTTAGAAATTACTAAATTAAATAATGAAATTAAAAATATTGAGTTAAATGGTGTTACTATTTCTCAAAAATTAACTAAAGAAAATGATAAATTAAACGAAATAAAAAACAATAAATTAGCTTTAGAAAATGAATTACAAGAAAACATTCGTAAAGAAAATAATTTAAATTTAAAAATCGAATCGTTAAGATATAGTATTGATAACAATAGTAGTTTGCCAATTGCTGTCAAAAAAATATTAGAAAATCCTAAATTACGTGGAATTCATAATATCATTGGTAATTTGTTTGATACTGATGAAAAATACTCTTTAGCTATTTCAACAGCACTTGGAGCAAGTTCTGTTAATATTGTAACCGATAATGAATATGTAGCTAAAGAAGCAATTAATTATTTAAAAGAAAATAAATTAGGTAGAGCTACTTTTTTCCCTTTAAATGTTATTAAACCAAAATATATTGATAATGAAACTTTAAATATCGTTAAAGGTTTAAATGGTTATTTAGGCGTAGCTAGTGATTTAATTAAATATGATCGTACTTATCAAAATATCATCTTAAATCAATTAGGTAATGTTATCGTAACTGATAATATTGATAATGCTAATATTGTTGCTAAAGCTATTAGTTACCGTTATCGTATTATCACATTAGACGGTGAAATATTACACGTTGGTGGTTCATTAACTGGTGGTGCGGTTGCTAAAGCAAGAAATATTATTTTGGAAAAATATGAATTAGAAAAATTAATCAAAGAAGCTAATCTAATAGTGGAAAATATTAAAAATATCGAAGAAAAAATTAATGAAATAGATAATCAATATCGTGCTTGGGAAGATAAAATTTATTTAATTAATAAAGAGAAAATCGATAATGATATCTTATTAGATAATCATAAAAAAGAAAGTATTAAAAAACAAGAAGAATTAAAAACAGTTACTTATGAAATAACAGGTAATAATAATATTTTAACTAATCAATTAGCTAACGAAGAGCAAGCTGTTTTAAAAGAATATTATGAAACTTTAGAAAAGAAAGAAAAAGTAGAATTATATTTAAATAGTTTAAATAAGAAGAAAGACGATTTAACTAGTGAATTATCTGATTATGAATTGATGATTAAAAAAGAAAACAGTTTATTTAATGAAAAAAGAGAAGTTTTAAATCAATTAGAGATAACAGTTAATAGATTAGATGTTAAATTAGATAATTTATTAAATACTTTATCCGAAACTTATTCTTTAACTTATGATTCTGCTGTTGCTAAATACAAATTAGAAATCGATGCTTCTTTAGCAAGAACACAAGTTAATAATTTAAAGCGTCAAATTAAAGAACTTGGAACTGTTAATTTAGGTGCAATTGAAGAATTTGAAGAAGTTAATAAAAGATATGAATTTTTACTTGCTCAAAGAAATGATTTAACTAATGCTGAAAACACGTTATTAGAAATAATTGATGAAATGGATAAAGTTATGGAAAATGAATTTACTAATACTTTTAAAACTATTAAGGAAAATTTTGCTGTTACTTTTAAAGAATTATTTAAAGGAGGAACAGCTGATTTAAAACTAACTGATCCCGATAATGTTTTAGAAACAGGTATTGAAATTGTAGCCAGTCCTCCAGGTAAAAAATTAACGACTATTTCTTTACTTTCTGGTGGGGAAAAGACATTTACAGCTATTAGTTTGTTATTTGCTATTTTAAAATCGAAACCAGTTCCATTTTGTGTTTTAGATGAAGTAGAAGCGGCATTAGATGATGTTAATGTTGATTCATTTGGTAAATATGTTAGATCTTTAAAAGATAAAACGCAATTCATTATAATTACCCATAAGAAAAAAACGATGGAATATGTCGATACATTATATGGAATTACGATGCAAGAATCAGGAGTTAGTAAATTAGTTAGCGTTAAATTAGAAGAAATTAATTAACTTTTTTATAAAATAGGTTTATATTTTTATGATAGATTGGTTAGACGAACTTTGTATGAGCATAGTTCCAACAATGTTAACTTTTATAAAACCTCTTGTTAGAAAAAAATGGAATAGTTGTATTTTAAAGCAGATTTACAAGGCTTAATTAATGAGTTAAGTAAATATAGTTCATTAGATGAAGCATTGGATTTAGTTCAAACCGTTGACTATATTAATGTTGACTATATTAATTATATAATTTTAAATCATAGCTTAGGTGTAAGTCCTGTAAAAAAAGTATTACTTTGGCTGAAGGAATTATTAGTGATATTGCTAATACTAAAAATCAAATGGAAAATCAATTTAGTCAAAAATAAAATAAACATCTTGTATCTAATTTATAAGTGTGTTATAATTAAAAAGAGCCTAGAAACTCTCGCAGTTTGGAGGTTTTTTTATGTCAAGATTTATTTTTGTTACTGGTGGAGTTGTATCGGGATTAGGTAAGGGGATTACCGCTTCAAGTATTGCTTTGTTATTAAAAGCAAGAGGATATAAAGTTTTTATGCAAAAATTTGACCCTTATATTAATGTTGATCCAGGGACAATGTCACCATATCAACACGGTGAAGTATATGTTACTGCTGATGGTGCGGAAACTGATTTAGACCTAGGTCATTATGAAAGATTTATCGATGAAGAATTAAATTATTCATCTAATTGTACGACTGGTAAGATCTTTTCATCAGTAATTGAAAAAGAACGAAGAGGGGACTATTTAGGAGCAACTGTACAATTTGTTCCTCATATAACTAACGAAATAAAAAATAAAATATTTGAAGCTAGTTCTACGAGCCATGCCGATTTTGTTATAACTGAAATAGGTGGCACAATTGGCGATATTGAGTCGCAAGTATATTTAGAATCATTAAGACAATTAAGAAATGATTTAGGAAAAGAAAAAACTTTGTTTGTTCATACTACTTTAATTCCTTATATTTATGGTTCAGGTGAATTGAAAACTAAACCAACGCAACATTCGGTTATCGAATTAAGAGGATTAGGTATTCAACCAGATGTTTTAGTTTGCCGTTGTCCTTATAAATTAGATGACGATATAAAAAGAAAATTATCTTTATATTGTAGCATTGAAACTTCTAATATAATCGATGCCGTTGATGTTAAAAATATATATCAAATACCACTTAATTTTTATTATCAAAAATTAGATGAAGTTATTTTAAAACAATTTAATCTAGAAATTAAAAAATCGAATATTGAATATTGGGAAGATTTAGTTAATAAGGTTGATAATTTAAAAGATGAAGTAGAAATAGCTTTAGTAGGTAAATATATCGAACTACATGATGCTTACATTTCAGTAGTTGAAAGTTTAAAACATGCTGGATATAAATACAATACTAAAATAAATATAAATTGGGTTGACTCAGAAAAATTAGAAAATCTTGATTTAAAAGAAGTGTTTAAAAACAGCAAAGGAATAGTTGTCCCAGGTGGCTTTGGAAGTCGGGGAATCGAAGGTAAGATTAAAGCCATTACTTATGCTAGAGAAAACAATATTCCTTTTTTAGGATTATGTTTAGGTATGCAATTAGCATGTATAGAATTTGCAAGAAATGTTTGTGGTATTACTTCGGCTAATTCAACAGAATTTGATGAATTAACTAATGATCCAATTATTGATTTAATGAGTGACCAAAAACAAGTAATTAATATGGGCGGAACTTTAAGATTAGGAAATTATGATTGTAAAATAAAAAAAGGAACGTTAGCTTATAAATTATATAATCAAGAAAATATTAAAGAAAGACATCGTCATCGTTACGAATTTAATAATGCTTATAAAAATATTTTAGAAAAAAAAGGACTTGTTTTTTCAGGAATTAATGAAAAAGCTAATTTAGTTGAAATTGTTGAAATTGAAAATCATCCATTTTTTATCGCTTGCCAATTTCATCCAGAGTTCAAATCACGTCCGACCAGACCCCATCCTTTATTTGATGGATTTATAAAAAATTGTACGAAAAAAAGTTCAGATTAAATTGAACTTTTTTATATTAGTCTAATTTCATTTTCATTGAAAAAAGGTTTTTTAGGATTGATATGGTCATAAAACAATATTCCATTTAAATGATCGATTTCATGTTGAAAGGCAATTGATAATTCTTCTCTAGCTCTTATTTTAATTTTATTACCATCAATATCATAACCTTCAACTGTTACTCTAGCATGTCGTGGAACATGTCCTTCGACATCACGATTGACGGATAAGCATCCTTCACCTGCTTCGGCAGCGATCATTTCTTCGGAATAAGAAACAATTTTCGGATTGACAAAAACGTATTCGTCAAATACTCCATCTTCAACTTCATGAACGATAATAATAATTCTTTTATTTAAACCAAGTTGGGGAAAAGCTAGTCCCATTCCAGGTCTTAAGTCATATTTTTTAGATAATTCTTCGATTTGACTATAAGTTAATTCGTCAATAGCTTGTTTAATTAATTTTTTTTCCTCTTTAGTAATAGGGAAAGTAGCATCTTTACTAATTTGTCTTAATCTTTTATCTTTTTCATCTAAAATATTTAATTTTTCAAACATAAAAACTCACTTCCTTTCACTAAACATTAGTATTTTATCACATTTTATTAAAAAAGCAAAATAAAAAGGAAGAAATTTCTTCCTATCTATTACATGGCGATGGAGATTGACATTGACAAGAATTGTTGTTTTCAAATGCACGAGCTCCGATAATTATTACTAGTAAGATGAATAATACTAATAAAATAGCAGCGCCATATCCTGAACCATTGCCATAACCATAACCATAGCCACCATATGGTTGACCACAGCCATAGCCACTATATCCTCCGTAATAATACATATTATTACCTCCTTCTTGCTAATATATTTTATTTATTTATAAATTTTTTGTTCATTTAAAAAACCTATTTTTTTAAGATAGTGTTTTCAAAATATAAAAAATATGGTATCATTATTAAGGTGAAAGGTATGAAAAAGCTGTTTTCAAATTTGCGAAATTTAATATCTAAAATGGATAAACCATTATTAGTCGTTACCATTTTATTTTTCTTGTTTGGATTACTTAATATTGTAACTGCCTCAAGTAGGGAAGCCGTAGTTAGATATGAAGTTTCAACTTATTACTATTTCTTTAAACAATTACAAATGTTAATAATTGGCCTTATATTATCTTATGTTATCGTTAATTTGAAAACAAAATATTATAAAAATTTAATTGTTTTTGCCTATATAGGAGTCTTAATTTTAGTTTTATTATTATTCCCGTTTGGTACAGAAGTAAATGGGGCTAAAAACTGGTTACCAATACCTGGGGTTGGGACAATTCAGCCAAGTGAATTAGCTAAACCAGTAACAATTATTTTAATAGCTGTTATTTTTGAACAATATTATCGAATATTTAGATCGGATAATCCTAAACGATATAGTAAAATAGGTATATTATTAATTATCTTTATTTTAATTCCTATTTTAACTTTTATGCAAAAAGATTTAGGTAGTGCTTTAATTATGTTATCTATTTTTGGTGTTATGTTTTTAGCTAGTCCAATTAGAAGAATTGATAAGTTAAGAACAATTGGTTTAGTTTTTGTTGTTGGAATTTTAGGGGCATCAATTCTTGTTTTAAAGCAAGGTTATTTATTAAGTGACGCTCAATTATCACGGTTTGATTTTTTTAATCCGTGTTCTAAATATGAAACAACGGGTTATCAAGTTTGTAATGGCTTTATTGCTTTAAATGATGGCGGATTATTTGGTTTAGGAATTGGTAACAGTAAACAAAAGTATTCTTATATACCAGAACCACATACTGATAGTATTTTTGCTATAATAGGTGAAGAGTATGGCGTTATTAAATGTAGTTTTATCTTTATAGCATATATTTTTGTTATTTTTAGAATTTTAAAAATTGCTACTAATTCAAATACTATTCGCGGAAGATTTATTTGTCTTGGAATAGCTACTTATATATTTATGCATATCTTTATTAATTTAGGGGGACTATTTGGAATTATTCCATTAACTGGTGTACCTTTACCATTCTTATCTTACGGTGGAACTTATGCAATTAGTTTAATGTGTTCATTAGCTGTTGTTCAAAGATTCCATATCGAGAAAAAAGAAGAAAAATTTAAATTAAATCACTAAAACGACAAAATTTTAGTGATTTTTTTTTTATAATTTTATTCGAGGTGATGGATAATAAAAATATATTTAGATTTGTTAATGATTCTTAATTTCTTTTTTGATTTTATTTTACTTTTGTCAGTTTCGATTTTATTAAGAAGAAATGTTAGTATCTATAAAATATTAGGTGGTGCTTTTATTGGGGGCGTTAGTATATTATTTTTATTTATTGACCTTAATTCTTTAACTTTATTTATTTATAAATTTATAATTAGTATTTTAATGATTTTAGTAAGTTTTGGTTATAAAAATATTAAATATACATTTAAAAATATTTTATATTTATATACTGCTAGTATTATTTTAGGTGGCTTTTTATATTTTTTGAATGTTGAATTTTCCTATCAACAATATGGTCTTGTTTTTATAAATAATGGTTTATCAATAAATGTTATTTTTTTAATCATATTTTGTCCAATTATTATATATATTTATGTTAAGCAAGGATTATGGCTAAAAAATAATTATAGTAATTATTATAAAGTAACAATTTATTATGATAATAAAAAATATTTATTAAATGCTTTTTTGGATACAGGTAATAATTTAGTTGTTCCTTTTACGAAAAAACCAGTTATTTTAATTAATAAAAAAATAAAAGTTGATAAATTTTTCTATATTCCTTATAAAGGAGTTAATAATCAGGGAATGATTAAATGTTTTAAAGTGGATAAGATTGAAATAAATAATTTAGTTAGAAAAAATATTATTGTTGGATTATTAAATGAAAAAATTAAAATTGATGGCGTTGATTGTTTATTGAATAAAAAATTATTGGAGGGATAAAGTGTTAACAAAACTAAAAAATTTAATTATTAAAATATTTACACAAGAAATATTTTATGTTGGTAGTGCTGATAAACTACCACCCCCTTTATCAAAAGAAGAGGAAGTTTTATATGTGACTAAATCAATGGAAGGTGATGAATTTGCTAGAGCCAAACTAATAGAACATAATTTAAGATTAGTTGTCTTTTTAGCCAAAAAATATGAAAATACTAAAATTGATTTAGAAGATTTAGTAAGTATTGGAACTATTGGCTTAATAAAAGGCGTTAATACATATAAATTAGATAAAAATATTAAATTAGCTACTTACGCATCACGTTGTATCGATAACGAAATATTAATGTTTTTAAGAAAAAATAAAAAAAGAAAAGGCGAAGTTAGTTTTGAAGATAGTTTAAGTTATGATGCTGAAGGTAATGAATTACACCTAGAAGATATATTAGGAACCGATGCTGATATTGTTACTAAAGGATTAGAAGAAGAAACTAATCGTAAATTGTTATATCAAGAGATAAATAATTTAAATAAAAGAGATAAACAAATAATGATATTAAGATATGGTTTGTTTAATCATGAAGAAATGACGCAAAAAGATGTCGCTGAAATATTAGGTATATCGCAATCTTATATTTCACGGATTGAGAAAAAAGTAATTAGAAGACTTAAAAAAATTCAAAAATAAGTCTTTTTGTTTTAAATTGAAATATTTTAGAATAATATTGACAAGAGAAAAATATTAGTGTATAAACTATATACGAGGAGTGATTATTTTGAAATTAGTCATTGTTGAGTCCCCAAGTAAAAGTAAAACAATAGAAAAATATTTAGGTAAAGACTATGAAGTTTTATCTAGTAAAGGTCATATAAGAGATTTATCGACTAAAGGTAAATATGGATTGGGTGTTGATTTAGAAAATGATTTCAAACCTGATTATGTTACGATAAAAGGTAAATCAAAATTAATTAATGATTTAAAAAAAGAAGTTAAAAAAGCTGACTTTGTCTATCTTGCTACCGATCCCGATAGGGAAGGAGAAGCCATTTCTTGGCATCTATTTGATACTTTAGGTTTAAAAGATAGTAATTATGAACGAATTGTTTTTAATGAAATAACTAAAAATGCAATTTTAAATTCTTTTAAACATGCTCGTAAGATTGATCAAAATTTAGTTAATAGCCAAGAAACAAGAAGAATATTAGATCGAATAATTGGTTTTCGATTAAGTAAATTAATGCAAGCTAAAACTGATGGTACTTCAGCTGGTAGAGTTCAAAGTGTGGCTTTAAAATTAATTGTCGATAAAGAAAGAGAAATTGAAAAGTTTGTTCCTGAAGAATATTGGACAATAACAGGTGTTTTTAAAGATTTTGAAGCAGAATTATTTAATTATAACAACAAAGAAATTACTATTAAAAATGAAGCTGAAGCTAACGAAATATTAGCTAAATTAAGTAAGTCATTTAAGATTGCTAGTGTCGATAAGAAAAATAAAAATAAAAAATCTAATCCACCTTTTATAACTAGTACTTTACAAAGACTAGCTTCTAGTAAGTTGGGATTTAATGCGAAAAAGACAATGTCTTTAGCGCAAAAGTTATATGAAGGAATCGAACTTAAAGATGAAACAGTCGGATTAATTAGTTATATGCGTACTGATTCCGTTCGTTTATCCGATGAATTTATTAAATCAACTTATGGCTTTATTAAAGATAAATATGGTGAGGAATATATTGGTTATGTTAAGACTAATAAGAAAACTGAAAATGTTCAAGATGCTCATGAGGCAATTAGACCAACTAGTATCAATCGTACACCAGAAAGTGTGAAACCATATTTAAGTAATGATGAATATAAATTATATAAAATGATTTATTACCGTGCTTTAGCTAGTTTAATGAAAGATGCGGAAACGACTAATACAACTGTTATTTTAGATAATAATAATTATCAATTCAAAGCAACAGGTCAAGTTATTGTTTTTGATGGTTATTTAAAAGTATATAGTGAATATGAAGATACGAAAGAAAATATTTTACCACCTTTTGATACTTATAATTCTAATGTGATAGTTGCTAACGATATAACTAAAGAACAACATTTCACGAAACCTCCTGCTCGTTATACGGAAGCTAAATTAATTGAGGAAATGGAAAAATTAGGTATTGGAAGACCTAGTACTTATGCGACAACCATGGAAACATTAAAATTAAGAAAATATGTCGATGTTGTCGATAAGAAATTTATTCCTACTAAAATAGGTATTGAAATAACTGATAAATTACAAGAATGTTTTAGTCATTTAATCAATGTTGAGTATACCGCCAATATGGAAAATGATTTAGACAAGATAGCTGAAGGTAAAGAAAATTGGGTTGAAACATTAAGAAACTTTTATAATGATTTCGAACCAGCTTTAAAAGAAGCTTTTGATAAATTACCTAAAAAAGAAGCTGTTAAAACAGGAGAGGATTGTCCAAATTGTGGTAGTCCATTAGTGATTAGAAATGGTAAATATGGCGAGTTTACAGCATGTAGTAATTATCCAGCTTGTAAATATATAAAACAAGAGGAAAAAGAAGTTAAAGAAATTATTGATTGCCCTAATTGTGACGGAAAAATAGTCGAAAAAAGAAGTAAAAAGGGTAAAATATTTTATGGTTGTAACAACTATCCTAAATGTAAAACTGCTTATTGGGATATGCCGATAGCTGAAAAGTGTCCAAATTGTGGTAGTTTGTTAACGATTAAAGGTAAAAAAATAAAATGTAGTAGTTGTGATTATGTAAAAGAAGATTCTTAAAACTTAAGAGTCTTTTTATTTTAAATTAAATATGTTATAATAATTTTGAGGAAAGTGAGTAAAATGAATCAAGATATAATTAAACAAACAAGTATTGAATTAAATATAAAACCTCATCAAGTTGAGGCTGTTTTAAAACTATTAAGTGAAGGAAATACTATTCCTTTTATTGCAAGATATCGTAAGGAAGCGACTGGTGCTTTAGATGAAGAACAAATTAGAAAAATTAATGAATTATATGAATATCAAGTTAATTTATTAAAAAGAAAAGAAGATGTTATTAGACTAATTGATGAAAAAGGGTTATTAACTGAAGAATTAAAAAATCAAATTTTAAATGCTAGTAAATTAGTGGAAGTAGAAGATTTATATCGTCCATATAAAGAAAAGAAAAAAACTAAAGCAACTGATGCAATTAATAATGGATTAGAACCTTTAGCTAAAATAATTATGTCATTTCCAACTAAAGGTAGCATTAATGAGATTGCTAGTAAATATTTAAATGATAAAGTTAAAACAGTTGAAGATGCGAAAGAAGGGGCTAAATATATTATTGCTGAGTGGATAAGTGATAATGCGTCTTATCGTAAATGGATTAGAAATTATACTTATCGTAATGGAGTGATTATAACTAAAATAAAGAAAGATGCTAATGATGAAAATAAAACATATGAGATGTATTATGACTATCAAGAAAAAGTAAAAGAAATTAAACCGCATCGTGTTTTAGCTATCAATCGAGCAGAAAATGAAAAGGTTATTAGTGTTAATATCGACATTGATAAAGATGAAATAATTAATCATATAAAAACTAAAATAATTAAAAATGATAAATCATTTGTTTTAGATATTGTTATTGATGCGATTAATGATGCTTATAAAAGATTGATATCTCCTTCAATTGAAAGAGAAATAAGAAGTGAATTAACGGAAAAAGCAGAAGAAGTAGCGATCGATAATTTTGGTAAAAATTTAGAAAAATTATTATTACAACCACCGATGAAAGATAAGATGGTATTAGGTTTAGATCCAGCTTACAGAACCGGATGTAAATTAGCTGTTTTATCGCCAGTTGGCCAAAGTTTAGAGATAGCTGTTATCTATCCGCATGAACCAGTTAAAAAATACGATGAAGCTAAAAAGATTGTTTTAGATTTAATTGATAAATATAAAATCGATATTATCGCAATTGGTAATGGAACAGCGTCTCGTGAAAGTGAAGCTTTTATAGCTGATGTCATTAAAGAATCTAATAGAAAAGTAGAATATATTATTGTTAGTGAAGCAGGCGCTAGTGTTTATTCAGCTAGTAAAATTGCTATTGAGGAATTTCCTGATTTGACCGTTGAAAAAAGAAGTGCGATTAGTATTGGTCGAAGATTACAAGATCCATTAGCTGAATTAGTTAAAATCGAACCAGAAAGTATAGGCGTTGGTTTATACCAACACGATGTTTCCAATAAAAAACTAACTGAAAGTCTAGACTTTGTCGTTAGTAGTGCTGTTAATAAAGTTGGAGTTAATGTCAACACAGCTAGTCCTTCTTTATTTAAATATGTATCAGGAATTACGAAAAAAAATATTGAAAAAATATTAGAGTATCGTAATAAGAATAGAATCAAAAATAGGGAAGAAATTAAAAAAATATTATCTGATAAAACGTATGAACAAGCAATTGGTTTTTTAAGAGTTGTCGATGGAACTAATCCTTTAGATGTAACAGGAATCCATCCGGAAAGCTATGATATTACTTTAAAATTACTTGCGATGTTAGATTTAAGTATTACTGATTTAGGTACTGATAAATTAATTGAAAAGTTAGATATTGATATTAATGATTATAGTAAAAAATTAAATACCGATATTTATACTTTACAAGATATCATTGAATGTTTGAAAAAACCTAATCGTGATCCACGTGATGAGATGCCTAAACCAATTTTAAGAAGTGATATATTACATATTGAAGATTTACAAGTGGGCATGAAATTACAAGGAACTGTTCGTAATGTCGTCGATTTTGGTGTATTTATCGATATTGGTCTTAAAAATGACGGCTTAGCGCATATTTCTAAATTAACTAATAAATATATTAAACATCCAATGGAAGTAGTTAATGTTGGTGATATTGTCGATTGCTATGTCGATGGAATTAATTTAGAAAAAAATAAAGTTTCATTATCATTATTAGAAAGGTGATTAATGTGAAAAAAATAGTTATTTTATTGTTATGCTTTATGTTAACCGGTTGTTTTGAAAACAGTGGCTATTTAGTTAAAACTTGTACTAAAGAAGAAAAATCAGATACATTTACAGGTATTACAACTTATACTTTTGGGTTTAAAAGTGATGTTATCGATGATTTAAAAATAACATATGATTATCAAGATAGTAATAGTGATACCATTGAAGCTTTAAAATTATCTTTAACTACCCAAAATAATTATTTAAATTTAAGTGAAGAAGTTTTAGTTGATAATGCTAATCAATATAAAATAACTTATCAATTACCCCTTGAACCTAGTGATGAAGTTGATGAAAAATTTGTTATTAGAACAAGTCGCACTGATTTAGTTAATAAGTTAAAAGAGGAAGGATTTACTTGTGAGTGATTATATGAAAAAGATATTGTTATTATTTAGTTTAGTATTATTAGTTGGTTGCTTTAACAGTAATGATATAAAAAAATTTAAAAAAGAATATGAAGCTTTAAATGATGGCCCAATTCCCGTAAATATTAATCTTGAATATCAAGTAACTTATGTTGATTCTGATGAGGCAGCTGATTTCTTAAATAATGATATAGGAATTATTTTGTTTGGTAATCCGGAAGATTTACAAACAAGATCGGTTGTTGAAACTCTTTTTAAGGTGGCTTTCGATAATGATTTAACTTTAAAATATTATAATCCAAGCACTTATGAAGATAATGGTATTGATGAGTTTGCTGAGATAGTAGGGGCGTTAAGTGCTTTCTTACCAACTAACGATGATGGCGAAAAACTACTGCGAACCCCTGATGTTTATTTTGTTAAAGATGGCGAAATACTCGGTAACTTTTATGGTAGCATTGATGAATTTGACGATGAAGAATTAACTGATGAACAAAAAGAAGAATTATATGATCACTACAATCAATTAGCTAAATTAATAAAATAACACTAACTAACTCGTTAGTGTTTTTAATTTGTTCAAAATAGTGTATAATTTAAACAGGTGATTGTATGAAAATACTAATTGTTGAAGATGATAGTACTATAAGAAGTGGTTTAAAATATTGCCTAGAATATGAAGGCTATGAAGTAGTTGAAGCTTCTTGTGGTAAAGAGTGTTTAGAAAAATTAAATAATATTGCTTTAATATTGTTAGATGTTAATTTACCAGATATCAATGGTTTTGAATTGTTTAAAAAAATAAAAAACATTAAAAATATTCCAATTATTTTTTTAACGGCTAATGATTTAGAGCCTTCAATTGTAATGGGACTAGATATGGGAGCTGATGATTATGTTACTAAACCTTTTAAAACAAGAGAATTAATTTCCAGAATTAAAAATATTTTAAGAAGAAATAATCATCATGAAGTAATTAATATTAAAAATATAATAATCGATTTAAAACAAGCTAAAGTATTTAAAAATGGCGTTGATGTTAATTTAACCGCTTTAGAATATAAAATATTATTAGCTTTAGCTTTAAATCCTAATCAAGTTTTTACAAGAGAAAAATTATTAGCTGATATTTGGGATGTCAATGAAGAATATGTCTATGACAATACCTTAACTGTCTACATCAAAAGAATAAGAGAAAAAATTGAAGATGATATAACTGATCCTAAAATTATTAAAACAGTAAGAGGAATTGGTTATAAAATAGGTGATGATGATGATTAAAAATAAAGAAATTAAACAATTAATTTTAGTAGAAATAATATTTTTAATTATTATAATTATCTTTAGTATTTTTATTTCTAATATTATTAATAATAATTATAAACAAGAAATAATCAATAATAATAGTTATATTGTTGGTAGCTTAATTGCAAAACATCCGGAATTAGAAGATGATATTATAGCGAGTATTGTTTTAAAAGAAAATTATGAGTTAGGTAATAGTATTTTAGATAAATATCAGTTAAATAATGTCGATTATGTTGATTACAACAATAATTATTTAATTTTAATACTAGCTATTGTTATTTATTTAGGTTTATTAATCATTAATTTTATCTTTATTTATAACACTTATCGAAAAATAAAGAAAATAGATCAATACATGGATAATATTTTAAACGGTGATTATTCACTTGATATTAAGGAATATTGCGAAGGTGACATCAGTAATTTAAAAAACGATGTTTATAAAATGACCGTTAAATTAAAAGAACAAAGTGAACTATTAACTAAAGATAAAAAATATTTAGAAGAAACTCTAGAAGATATATCCCATCAAATCAAAACTCCTTTAACTAGTATGTATATGATTAATGATATTTTAAGTAATGAAAAGAATGAGAAAATAAGAAAAGAATTTTTAATTAAAAATAAAAATCAAATCGAAAGAATTGAATGGTTAGTAATTAGTTTACTTAAAATGTCGAAACTCGATAGCGGCACAGTTAAACTAAAAAAAGAAAAGATTAAAGTTAAAGATTTAATTAATAAAGCAATCGAACCAATTAAAGTATCTTTAGATTTAAAGTCGATTGATTTAGATTTGAATTTATCTAATGATACTATTTTAGTTGATATTAATTGGACTAAAGAAGCTATATTAAATATTATTAAAAATGCTTATGAACATACTAAAGACAAAATTATTATTACTTCTAAAAGTAATCCTCTTTACTTAGAAATAAAAATAACGGATAATGGTAAAGGGATAGTTAAAAAAGATTTAAAACACATTTTTGAAAGGTTTTATAAAGGTAGTGATAATAAAGATAGTATTGGAATTGGTCTTAATATGTCCAAAAAAATTATCAATCTAGAACAGGGAATAATCGAAGTTGAAACAAAAGAAAATGTCGGTAGTACTTTTATAATCAAATTATATAAAAATAATATATAAGTAATGAAACACAGTTTTACAAATTGATTTAGTATTTTCATTGCTAAAAATATTTACGAATGTTATAATAAATATAGATAAAATAATTAATATGAATAAACGGTAGTTGACAGATAAATTAATTTATAGTAAAATGTATGTAGATGAGGAAATCTCATATAATAAAAAGAGATACATTTAATATTCGTGTGTTAGATGTTCTCTCTATAGGTTTTTATAAAGAAAACACCGTCTCAAAAGTTGAGTTGGTGTTTTCTTTTAAGGCTAGTCTTTTTTAAGGACTAGAATTGTATAAAATACAATAGTTACAAAAATAACTACTAATTCCATTGGAATTAAACCTTTCTCTAAAATTATTAATCATAAATCCCACCCCCTTTTTTAAAAGAGAGTAAAACACCTAACTATTAAATATATCTCTATATTAATTATAAGTTAATTGTAGGCTAAAGTCAACTACAGATTAATATATTATGACTAATTTGTCACTAAAATAGTCATTTGATTGTAATAATTGTTTAATATAATTATTTTGGAAGGAGAAAAAGTATGGAAATTTTAAGAGTTGAAAATTTGTGCAAAAATTATGGCAAAGGTGAAACTTTAGTAAAAGCATTAGACAATGTTAGTTTTACCGCTGAAAAAGGTGAGTTTATTGCTATCGTTGGTAGTAGTGGTAGTGGTAAATCAACTTTACTACACATTTTAGGTGGTGTTGATCGTCCGACTAGTGGTAAAGTTTATGTCGATGGAGTTGATGTTTATAAATTAAATGAAAACAATTTGGCTATTTTCCGTCGTCGTCAAGTTGGTTTGATTTATCAGTTTTATAACTTAATTCCTATTTTAAATGTCAAAGAAAATATTACTTTACCAATTTTATTAGATAATAAAAAACCAGATGAAAAATATTTAGATGAATTAATTGAAACTTTAGGCTTAACTAATCGCGTTAGTCATTTACCTAACGAATTGTCAGGGGGACAACAACAAAGAGTAAGTATTGGTAGAGCATTGATGAATCGTCCAGCTTTACTTTTAGCTGATGAACCAACTGGTAATTTGGATAGTAAAGCTAGTCGTGAGATAGTTGAACTATTAAAATTATCTAATCAAAAATACAAACAAACAATTATTATGATTACCCACGATCATAATTTAGCTTTAAATGCTGATCGAATTATTACTTTAGAAGACGGTAAAATAATTTCTGACGAAAAGGTCAAATAGATGAATATATTAAACAATTTAACAATCAAACATTTAAAGTCAAATAAAAAAAGAACTGTCGTTACAATAATAGGCATTATTTTATCGACGGCTTTAATGGTGGGAATTGGTCTACTTTTTTCAACAGTTCGTGATAATTCATTAAAAATGGTTATCGAAAATAATGGCGATCATCATATTGCAATTGATGTGCCAAAAGATAAGTTGGATTTTGTAGCTAAAAATGAAAGCGTGTTAAAATATAAATACAAATCTAGTTTAGGTTTTGCGTTATTTGAAGGAATAACAAATGAATATAAACCTTATATCCAAGTATATTCCGCATCAGATGAATACTTATCTGATTTAAAACTAATTGAAGGTAATTTACCAACTAATAGTAGTGAAATTGTTATCTCTAATCATTTAAGAACTAATGGCGAAGTTGAAATAAATGTTGGAGATAAAATAACTTTAGATATTGGTGAACGAGTTTCTAATGATGGTGTTTTATTAGAAGATACTCCTTATGCATATGAGCGTGTATGCGACACGAATGGCGTATGTACATTTCATAACACTGAAGAACATTTAATCAACACTAAATCTTATGAATATACCGTAGTTGGTATTGTCGAAAGAGATATATTAGAAGATTATTCTAGTACTGGATATAGTGCTTTTACTGTTGATGCTGACACCGATGATTTAAAAGTTTATGTAACATTTAAAGATGCTACCAAAACTTATCAAAATACTGATAATTTAGTTAGTAGTTTAGGGTATGATAAAACAATATATGATGATGTTATCTATTGTGATGAGGTCACTTATAATGATAGTTTATTAGGATTTTATGGTGTTACTAATTATAGCAATTTAGTTGATGCTTTAGCTTCACTTATTATCATTATTTTATCTTTAGTTTCTATAGCTTGTATTATTGTTATCTATAATTCTTTTGCAATATCAGTTATGGAAAGAAAAAAACAATTTGGATTATTCTCAAGTATTGGAGCAACTAGAAAGCAATTAAAATATACAGTATTTTTTGAAGCATTTATTGTAGGAATTATTGGTATTCCTCTTGGAGTATTATCGGCTTATTTAGGTATTGGCATCGTTTTAAAAATAGTTAATTACTTATTACCAGATGTCTTTGGCTTTCCTTTAGCTTTAACAACTTATCCACTATTCATTATCATTCCAATTTTATTTATGATCATAACGATAATCATATCAGCTTACTTACCAGCAAAAAGTGCCTCTAAAGTAAGTCCAATTGAGGCAATTAGATTAAATGACGATATTAAAATAAAATCTAAAAAATTAAAAACTCCGAAAATAATCACTAAATTATTTGGTGTTGAAGGAGAAATAGCTTATAAAAACATGAAACGTAATAAGAAAAAATATCGTATTACTATTGTTTCTTTATTTATCAGTATTGTTTTATTTATATCCTTTAGTTCATTATTAAAATATGGTCTTGAAGGAGCATATGATTATACGGAATTACCAGAATATGAATATATTATTTATGGCAATAGTAGTGAAGAAAATAAAGATGTTTTAGATAATATTATTAATCAAGTATTAAAGGTTGATGGTGTTAAAGAGTATTCTATTGTTGAGTCGATTGGTTTGTATACTGATTTTAATGTTGATATATTTACTGATGAAGTATTAAATGTTTTAGGTTATACTAAAGAAGATATTGCTTCATCAGATGTTCAAAATGTTAATTTAATTAAATTGAATAATGAAGAGTATGAAAACTATAAAAAAGAATTAGGTTTAAGTGATAATCGTCCGATTTTATTAAATACTTATAGTACTATTAAATATACTGATACTTCTAGAAAACAAATTACAGTTAAACCATATAATAATATTAGTGATTTAAATATTTATTTTTATGATTATACCAATGATGTGCCATATGATACAACATATAATTTAGATAATATTTATATGACTGATGTTTTACCATTTGGCGTTAGTGTTGACTACCCGGAAGTGTTAAAAATTGTTGTTAGTGAGGAATTCTTTGATGAAGTTAATAGTGATATAAATAATCCATCTCGTGATATGGCTGCATTTACTGTTTATTTAACCGCTAATAAATATGATGAAATTGATAAGTTATTAGATAGTGATAGTAATACTAATATCTTAAACGAAAAAGTATCTATTTCAACCGTTAATATTAAAGAAGAAATGAAACTAATCAGTAATGTTATTATTGTAATTAAAATTTTATTATATGGCTTTATCAGTTTAGTTACTTTAATTGGTGTTACTAGTGTTATTAATACTATCAATACTAGTATTGCTTTAAGAAAAAAAGAGTTTGCTGTTTTAAGAAGTATTGGGCTTACTCCTCATGGATTTAATAAAATGTTATTATTTGAATGTATCTTATTTGGAGTTAAATCATTATTATATGGTATACCAGTAGCTTTATTAGTAACAGTTTTATTACACTTATCGATGACCGATATTGTTTCATTTGATAGTATTATGATCCCATATAGTAGTATTTTAATAGCTATTGTTGGTGTATTTGTTATTGTTATGATAAGTATGTGGTATGCGACAAGAAAGATTAAAAAAGATAATATTTTAGATGCTATTAGAGAAGAAAATATTTAAAAGTATTTTCTTTTTCTATGGTATAATTTAAATGGGTGGTTGAATTGAAAGTTTTAAGTTTAAAAGAACCTTATGCTAGTTTAATAAAAGAAAAAAAGAAATTGATTGAAACAAGAAGTTTTAAAACTAATTATCGAGGAGAATTATATATTCATGCTAGTATTAATAAAAGTAAAAAAGATAATAATCTTTTAGAATTAGTTGAAAACTTAGATTTAAATTGTGGATATATAATTTGTAAATGTAACTTAGTCGATTGTATTTATATGACTGAAGAATATATCAATAATATGAAGAAAAATAATTATCAAGAATACATATGTGGGGAATATAAAGTAGGAAGATATGCTTGGATATTAGATGATGTTGAAGAAATACAACCAATTAGAGCTAAAGGAAATCTTAATATATGGAACTATTATAATGAATTTGATGTTTTAGATTTAATGCAAGATATAAAAGATGGATGGTTAGATAAAAATAATCATAAACATTTTTTAGATAATGATTTGTTTTTAGACAATTATATGTTACAAACTCCTCAAGAAGTTTTGAAAAATGAAGTAGGAGTATGTTGGGATCAAGTAGAGCTTGAAAGATATTTACTTAAAAATAATGATTGGAATATAAAGACATATTTTATCGTTCATTATGATGATATATGTCCAACTCATACCTTTTTGACATTTAAAAAAAATAATAATTACTATTGGTTAGAACATGCATGGGAAAAATTTAGAGGAATTCATGAATATAGTAGTTTAAATGAATTGTTAAATGATGTTAAGAGTAAATTTATTGAATTTGAATTAAAAAGCAATTATCAAACAAATAAATTAATCATTTATGAATATAGAAAACCGAAATATCATATTTCAGTAGCAGAATTTTATAAACATTGTGAAAATGGTGATGTTGTTAATTTGGTTGACTAATGTTTATATCTAGAATATAATTATATAAAGAAGTTGTTTTATGAAAGAAATAGTAACTGATAAAGGTTTATTGAAAATAAGTCGAAATTTAGGTGTCTTGGGAACTGCTGGGTTTGTTTTATTTAGTGCTGGTTTTGCGACCGGCGCAATTGAAACAATAGATCCAGTCGTTAAATATATTGCTTGTAGTGGACTAGTGTTAAATGCAGGTATTGCTGGGTCAATGACTTATGATATTCATAAACAATTAAAAAAACTAAAGTAAATCTTTAGTTTTTTGGTACGATTAATTTTTTAGTTAAAAAGCGCATAAACATAATTAATAATATTAATGGTGTTAAAATAATAAATAAAATGGTTGAAATAGTAATTCCACAGCCAGCAATTAAAATGCCACGCATAATATCCCTCTTTTCGTTTTATAGTATATCACATTATAAAAATATTGACAAGTTTTAAAAATATGTTAAAATATAGTTATATTATTTGTTTGAAGGAGTATATATAATAATTTAAATAGAGAGCTGATGGTTGGTGAAAATCAGTTAATAGTTATATAGAAGACATCAAACGTTAAATAACCGGGTAATTCCGTTAAAAATTAAAGTGCATAGATTCTATGAAATAAGGTGGTACCGCGATAATTCGTCCTTATGTTTATAGAATTTTTTTAATTATAGGAGGAAGTTATGAAAATAAATAATAATGGAAAATTTAATATTAAAAATGTTGGTGAAGTGGTAACATTATATGGTTGGGTAGCTAAAAAAAGAAATTTAGGTGGTTTAATTTTTATTGATTTAAGGGATCGTAGTGGTATGATTCAGTTAGTAATTAAGCCAGAAAATAGCTGTTATAATTTAGCTGAAACTTTAAAAAACGAATATGTAATTAAGGTAGTCGGTAAAATTGAGATAAGAGAAAGTAAAAATTTAAACTTAGCGACAGGAGAAATTGAAGTTATCGTCGATAATTTAGAAATTTTAAATACTAGTATCGATATTCCATTTAGTATTACCGATGACACAACTGCTTTAGAAGATACTCGTTTAAAATATCGTTATTTAGATTTAAGAAGAAGCGAATTACAGAATAAAATGATTATGCGTCATAAAATTACTTTTGCCATTCGTGAATACTTAAATAAGTTAGATTTTTTAGAAATTGAAACTCCAATTTTATGTAAAAGTACACCAGAAGGAGCAAGAGACTACTTAGTACCATCAAGAATATTTAATGGTAAATTTTATGCTTTACCCCAATCACCACAAATTTTTAAACAATTATTAATGGTTGGTGGTATGGAAAGATACTTTCAAATTGCTAAATGTTTTCGTGATGAAGATTTAAGGGCTGATCGTCAACCTGAGTTTACGCAAGTTGATATGGAAATGAGTTTTGTTGACGAAAATGATGTGATGACAACTGTCGAAGGTTTAATTGCTCATGTCTTTAAAGAAATTAAAAATATTGATATTAAATTACCTTTAAGAAGAATGAAATATGATGATGCGATTAATGATTATGGATCTGATAAACCTGATTTAAGATTTGATATGAAAATTAATGATATAACAGATATTTTTAAAGATACTGACTTTACAATATTTAAAGATACAATTAATAATAATGGTATTATTAACTGTTTAGTTGTTAAAAATAGTGCTGATAAGTTTTCAAGAAAAGATTTAGATAAATTAACTGATTTTATTAAAACTTATAATGCTAAAGGATTAGCTTACTTAAAATTTGATAATGAGGTAACTGGAAGTATTGCTAAAGTTATTAAAGAAAATGAACTAAATGAGTTAAAAAATAAATTAAATTTAGAAAACAATGATTTAGTTTTAATTATATCTGATAAGAAAAATGTAACTAAACAAGCATTAGGTGCTTTAAGATTAAAACTAGGACGTGACTTAAATTTAATTAGTAAAAATTTTGAATTATTATGGGTTGTTGACTTTCCATCTTTTGAATACAGTGAAGAAGAGAAAAGATATGTCGCTTGTCATCATCCATTTACTGCTCCTAAAGACGAAGATGTTGATAAGTTACTAACTGATAAAGCTAATTGTTACTCTAAAGCTTACGATATTGTTATCAATGGCTATGAAGTTGGTGGGGGATCAATTAGGATTCATGATCAGGAAGTTCAAAATAAAATGTTTGAAGCTTTAGAACTAACAGAAGAACAAATAAAAGAAAAATTTGGATTCTTTGTTGAAGCTTTAAAATATGGTACTCCTCCACATGGTGGTTTAGCGTTAGGTTTAGATAGATTAGTTATGTTACTAACTGATACAGATAATATTAGAGATGTTATAGCATTCCCTAAAACTGCTAGTGCTAATGATTTGATGAGTGAGTGTCCAAATGTCGTTGATGAAAAACAATTAAAAGAATTAGGAATTAAAATTGTGTAAAAGTCTTTAATTAGACTTTTTTTGTTAAGAATATGTAAAAACTTTTCGTGTGTGTGTAATTTTTATCTTGACTATAGCTTAATTGTGTGTTAAACTTGACTTATAGTAAAGGTAGACAAATCTTACTTAGAGAGGAGTTTTTTTATATGAAGAAAGGATTTACTTTAATCGAATTATTAGCTGTAATTATAATACTCGCTATAGTAGCATTAATCGCAACACCAATTATATTAAATGTTATTAATGATGCACGTGTATCGGCAGGAAGATCTGAAGCCCAAATGATATATAGTGGTATTAATAATTATTGTGCAACATCAGCAATGGGAAATCAGTTAAATGGAAAAACTGATATATGTGCTGATGGAGTAACAACTACTGAAATATCATAAATGGTTAATTTAGGTAATGCAATTGTTACTGAAATAGCATATAGTAATGGAAGGGTTACTAATTTAGTAGTAGAAAGTAATACTCATACTTTTACATTATGTGGCGATGGAACATTTGCCATGGATGATGAAGAGTGTGGAGTAACTCCACCAGAAGTAGCTATAACAACCGGACCATTAATTGATATTTTAATGCAACAATATGATGAAACAAATGAAACAGGATTAGTCCAAGATGAAACAAATAGTAATATTTATTATTATACAGGAACTAATGAGCAAGTAAGTAATAATTATTTATGGTATGGTGGCCATCATTGGCGAGTAGTAGAATTTGATACAGATGATGATACTTTATTGCTTATTTCCCAACAACCATTAACAGCTATTCAACCGGCTAGTGCTGTATGGGAAACTAAAGAAGCATATGAAAGTAGTTATATCAACACATGGTTAAACGAATATTTTTATAATAGTTTAGATAGTAGTGTACAAAACAGTATTGTTAGTAA
>CALVVR010000014.1 GCA_944363915.1 uncultured Bacilli bacterium
GTAGCAGCAACTCTTGCAGGAATTTTAACAGTTTCACCAGTTTTTGGATTTCTACCAGTTTTAGCAGGTTTTTGTTTTGCGGTAAATGTAGCAAAACCAGTTAAAGTAACTTTACCTTCTTTTTTTAATCCTTCTGTAATTCCTTTCATCATTGCATCTAATGCACGAGTTGCATCAGCCTTGGTTAATCCTGTTTCTTCTGCTATGTAATTAACTAAATCTTGTTTTGACATTTGTATACCTCCTATTGTCTTATATAAGCTATTCTTGCTTACAATTAAAGAATATCATGTTTTTAAATTAAATGCAATATTTTTAATGTAATTTTCTTATTTTTTTATGATTTTATTAGTTTAATAGAAAAAATCATACTTGCACGTATGATTTATAAAACAATCGTAAATAAATTACCTGAACCTTTATTAACTAATTTGGTTAATGTTTGTTGTAATTTATAACGAGCATTTTCAGGTGTTAAAGATAATTTAGCTTGTATTCCTTCCTTAACAATGATATCTAAACTACGACCAAATATTTCACTTTTCCAAATGTTAGCTGGATTAATATCATAATCTTTCATTAAATAATTGATTAATTCTTTACTTTGAATCTCACTACCAATAATTGGCTCGAATGTCGATTCAACGTCAACTCTAAACATATGAATTGAAGGAGCTACTGCTTTTAATTTTATTCCATAACGACTACCTTGTTTAATTATCTCAGGTGTTTCTAACTTCATATCATTTAAAGTAGGACTTGCCACACCATATCCTGTAGTTTTAACCATTTTTAAAGCTGTTTTGATTTGATCATATTCTTGTTTTGCTTCATTATAGTCCTGAAATAACATTAATAAATCAGCTCTGTTAGTAACATCTATTCCAATAATATCTTTTAAAACTTGATTATATAAAGTGTTAGGAGCTTGTAAAGTAACTGTAATTTCACCTGTTGAAGTGTCAACATTAGATAAATATGCTTTACTAATATATTCACAATTACTAAAATGACTAGTTATATGTTCAATATCTCTTATTTTTTCTACTTCAATAACACTTTCTTTTATTTTATCAATATAAATTTGTTTTAACCAATGATCATGATTTAAGCAAGCTATCCATTCTGGCATTTCAACTTTAACTTCTATTACTGGAAATTCATATAAAGCTTCTTTTAAGATATTATAGATATCTCTTTCCGTCATATTTTCAACACTAATTGGTAAAACAGGAACTCCGTAACTCTCTCTTAAATTATCGGCTAAATTTTCTGTTTCTGGTAACATCGGATGGACTGAGTTTAAAATAACAATAAAAGGTTTACCGATTTCTTTTAATTCACTAACTACCCTTTGTTCAGCTTCAACATAACTATTTCTGCTTATTTCCCCAATTGAACCATCAGTAGTTACAACAATACCGATACTTGAATGATCTTTAATTACTTTTTCTGTTCCTATTTCCGCCGCTTCAATAAAAGGAATTTCTTCATCATACCAGGGAGAACCTTTAAAGTGATACCAAAAAATTAAAAATATACGTTACTTTTTCAAGTAACTAAAACTTCAACTTTTTTAATACGATAATGGATTTCCACATCTTTATTTTTAGTAATATATATTCTTTCAATTATTTTATTTAACATTTCTTTTGTTGGATTATTAATGTTTAAGAAATTTTCCACAACATCTAAATATTCAATGTAAGATATTGAATCCTCTTTAACTTCTTCTAATTCCTTTTTATATTTTCCAAGTTTATTAGTGAGAGTACTTATTTCAGTATTAATGTTATTAAAAAGTCTTTGATATGTATCCACATCAATTACTCCATTAAACTTATCATCATAAATTGCATCCTGTTTTTTTCTTAAATTATTAATTTCAGTTTTACAACTATCTATTTTTTTATTCAATTCTATTTTGGGATCAAGATAATTTTCATTGATAATTTTTTCAAATTCTTTTTTATCATTTAAGTAAAGAGATGACATCTCTCTTATTTTAGAATAAATCGTATTAGTCAATTTTTCATAATTTATAAAGTGTGAACAGCAAATTCCGTATTTGCTAAATTTTCGATAATTATTACAATTCATAACAACTCTATCTCTTTTTCTATCATAACTGATAGTCATTTTAGCACCACAATCTTTACAATAAACTAAATTACTTAATACATATTCAACACATCTTTTATCCTCTTTATATTTATTAGATTTGTCTCTTATACTTTGAGCTATCTCATAGGTTTTTAAATCTACTATTGGTTCATGAGTATTTTCAACTATACACCATTCAGATTTAGGAACTTTTTTTCTTTTTTTAGTCTTGTAATTAATATTTTGCGAAGTATGTTGTATTAAACATCCTGTATAAACTTTATTTTTCAAAATATTATTGATAGATGAGCTTTTCCATATTTCAGGATGATTGCATTTATCAATTTTCTTCGCACTATTTTTTAAAGAAATTGGCGTTGGATATTCTTGGCGTGTTAGTATTTCAGCAATATCACTACTTCCATATCCTGATATATATAAATCAAATATTTTTTTGACAATTGGAGCAGTTTTAGGATCAGGAACTAAATGATGCTTATTATTAGGGTCTTTAATGTACCCATAAGCTGTTACGCTACCACAAAATTTTCCTTCTTTTTTCATAGCTAATAGATGACTTCTAACTTTTTTAGAAATATCTTTTGCATACATGTCATTCATGCCTAACCTAAAAGGCATCATATCACTACCACTAGTTTCATTAAAAGTATCAATATCATCGTTAACAGCAATATATCTTATATTATGTTCAGGAAAATATCGCTCTACATAATTACCAGTATCAATGTAATCACGACCAAGTCTTGATAAATCTTTGGTTATAACACAATTTATTCTTTTACTTTCAATATCTCTTATTAACCGTTTGAAATCTGGTCGATTAAAATTTCCTCCTGAATACCCATCATCAACATACTCATCAACAAAAGATAAGTTATTAGCTTTTAAAAATCCAATTAATAAGCTTCTTTGATTTCCAATACTCTCACTTTCTAAATCATCGCCATCTTCACGAGAAAGTCTTATATATAATCCAATTTTATAAGTCATATTGTCAAATTTAATATTCATTAACAGTCTCCTTTCTTTGCGACAATATTAACTCATTAGTCTGTTCCATTATACGATTAATTTCTTTATTTTTCAAGTCTTTTAAAGAATCTTTATCAACTTTATTTTTAATATAATAATTATATATACTACTTTTTAATACCTCTTTTAAATCAAATCCATCATCCATAAAAAATTCAGTAGTATTATACATTTATTTTCCTCCAATTCTTTTTAATTGTATGAACTTTAAAATTAAAAAGAACTTGTTTACATTTATTATACTTTTTTTCAATATTTATTTTGCTATTTAGCAACTTAAAAATAAAATTGTAATTTTTATCTTTAATTGAACTATTAATTTTTTCTAAAGTAAATTCTAAATCACATTTAAATTTTCTTAATTTATTAAATATCTTTACTATTTGAAACTCACTGAAAATAATATTTAAATTACCCAATAAACCAACTATACTTTCAATATATTCTTTTTTATTAATTACCATTATCTCCTTTCAAAAATTCATCCCACTTGTTAACATCAAAAATTCTTCGATGATATAATATAAACTCTTTTTTGTTATCAGTATCAACAAACTTAAACCATCTACCCCAAAATTTAATCCATTTCCACTTAAATTTCGTTATTCTCATATGGATATTGAACCCATTTCTTCACTATACAAATCAAACTTACGATTATAAAATTTTTCAAAATTATTTATTATTCTCTTTGAATAATTAACTATTGTACTGAAAGATTCATCAATCTCTTTAAAGTCTTTGTCTTTGCTCCACGAATATAAATATGTTAAAGAATAATCATTTGAATTTAACCCTAAATATTTCGATACACAATAAGCAATTGATTCGGCTTCAGTTTCATACTGATTACGATATTCTCTATAATCACGATTATTATTTTCTAAATGCTTATGTGCAAGTGAATGAGCATATTCGTGAATTAATACTTTTAACTGCATCAAACTACCGAGTCCTTTACGAACCACAATTTCTTTTTTTTCAAAATCACAATACCCTTTTGCAGTTGAACTAATTTCTTTATATTTAACTTTGAAACCATCATTATAAATAGTTTTAATAAAGATATCCATTATTTCATCAGCTTTATTATCATTGAGAATTGGGTTCAATTCTTGATTAATTACATCCATTGGCATTCTAGTATCTTTTGCATCAAAAACATTACCCAAACTAAAACCTGATAATTTTTGTTTATAAAAAGATATAGATTCATCATTTTTATCTCTATATCTTTTTTTCTCATCATCAGTCAACATATAATAAGGCTTTATTTCGAATTTTGAATCATCTACTTTTATTTTGACTAAATTATAAAAGTTAGGAATAAATATTTTAATTCCTTTAGTACCTTTATTAATTTTATATCCCATTTTAGAAAAAGTCTTAAAAGAGGATACATATTCAGCATTAGGATTTTGTAACCATATCAATATTTGATTATTGAATGAATAGTTATTAAATTTTAAAATATTATCTAAAAACTTCTTTATATCACTTTCACTTTGAAATTTTTTAAATGCTTCCTCTTTAAGGTTTAATAAAATCTCTTTCAATTCACTTTCTATATTATCTTTTTCTTTTATATCTTTTGATTTTTTAAATTGAAAACCTAATTGATTTATTTGTTTTAGTTTTTCTTCTATTATAATTAGACCTCCTATATATCTATACCAACATCAATATTGTAATCTATTTCTTTTTCTATAAAGTCTTTCAATTTATTTTGCATACCTAACATTAAAGTTACACTACTAGTTAGGTCAGGTTCCCATTCTTCGAAATAAAGATTATCAAATTCTTCTTTATACTGGTCATCATATTTTGAATATCTTAAACCAATTTTTCCTTCAAGAATAATCAAATCACAAAAATATAGTTTATCAACATCTTCAAAAGTGGCTAGATCATAATAATCTTCATAATCAAGATCTTTAGCATCAGTTTGTATATGCTGTAAATCAGCAAGACATTTATGCATTTGAAATTTAGAATTATATACTTCTAAAAAATTCTTATAAAATTGTTTCTTAATTACGTTATAGGTGTAGTTAACTGCCTTATCATATTCACCACATTTAAAATATTTAGCTGATTTCCACGCAACATCATTAAACATGTCGTTTATATTAGAACATGATTTATCTGCAATAATAACCATTATGTCATTACTATTCCGACATTCACAAGCCCATATTAATAATTCATTATCAGTAGTAGGTTCATAAATGGTAAGCATTAATCCTTGTTCTCTAAAATTATTAAATGTTTTATAATTTCCCTCTAGATTTTCCGACACATTTTTTAGCTTTTCTTCTAATTTATTAAAAAAAGTTTGACTAACTTCCAAACTCCTATTTTTTGTAATATTTATATTTATCCCTCCTAAATACTAATATCTTCATCAAATTCTTCTATTTCTTCAAATGTTCTTCCATTTTGATCTACTGGTTCAATATATTCAAGCATTATAGAAAGTGCATCTTCATAACTATGAGAATTAGTTACTCTATTAGTCATCTCTTTAGCTTGATCATAATAACCTACTCGTTTTAAAGCTTGTGAACATATACCAATTAAATTAAATACATTTCCATCTGCTCCAACTATTGGAGCCTTTGGTTTTTTATTAACTTCTCTAACATCTTTCAAATAATTATCAATATAGTCAGATAACCACATAGCCCCAAATTCATTTCTTATTTTTAATCTAAACATAGCTAGTTTACTTATATCAATACTTTTATTATTAAGAGCAAAGGCAATATTAGTTACTCCATCTTTTTCAAATAAATAAATTTCATCAAAAGAAAAAGAATCAGGTACGATTCCATTATCTTTTAACGTATTGGTTATTCCATCAATCCATTCGTCATAGTCACCACCACAACCTTGTAGCACTAAATATTCACAATTAGTATTTCTTAATTTTTTGACTTCACTTTGATTAATTTTTTTTATTTTTATATATTTTCCTCCTAAATTTTTATATTTCTAATTAAATTTTCTATATGACAAGTAATATTTTCAAAGCAATCTTTTTCTAATGGATCAAATGTTGCAACATTATATCGTTCATCTTTGTATATATTAATCCATTTACTACAATCATGTTCAATAAAAATATTTTGTTCGCCATCTTTTAAAAGATACCATACAACAGGAAAATCTTCCTTATATCTTGATATATGATATTTATCTTTCATCTTCAAAATAATACCATCTCTAATTTTGTTTTCAAATTCAACATTTTTAATACAATCAGATATTTCTTTCTCATCAAAGCCAAATTGTTTTAAAAATTCGGGTGCTAATTTATTAACTTCTTTCATTGTTTTATTATAATCTATGATTATTCCTCCTCAATTTTTTTAAATTAATTTAAAATCTTAATTTACTAAAAAAGATTATTAAACTCATCATTTAATAATCTCTCTATCAAAATTATATTCACTCTAGATATGTTTGTTATCTCCTTGCATATATACATATAAATAGCTTATAGCTTTTTTTAAATTTTTTTCATTCATATTTAATCTAAAAACTATATAAATTTTTTAGTATTTATTTGTAAAACAAACGTTTATCTTTACAATATGCAGTAAAGAAAATTTTAATAAAAGATAATATTAATATTTCATTACCTAAAAGTATTGATAAAATAGAAATTATCAAACTATAATATAATCCACTTTCTCCATATTTTAATTCATCAATTAATTTATAACAAAAATAAACATTTATACAACATAAAATAGTTGAAATAATTGTACCAAAGTATGGTTGACTTTTTATAGCAAAATAAACTCCAAATATAGAAGTAAAAAGAATTATATAACCAAAACTAAGATCATTTATAACAATCTTTTCTTTCTTATTATTTTTTACTAATAATAAATTTGCTAAAATCAATATTATAATAACTAGAATTAATCTAACAACCGTATAAGAATATGTAAATACTCCAAAATTATTAAAATTAATTGAACTATCAAATAAAGCTCTATTAATAACAAATAATAAATAAATATTTAATATAAACTCAAATATTTCATACATTATACTTGAATTAATATCTTTATTTAACAATAAACCTCTTATTTTAGGTAATAATAAAATAAAAATCACACAGAATATTCCCAATAAATTACCTGTTATACCATCCAAAATAAATAATCCAATTATAATAATAATATTTAAAAACAAATTTAATTTAAACATTATAATCCCCTACCAAATAGTCTATCATTTCAATAAATTCATTTGTTGTATTTATTTCATTATTTAAAACTATTTTGAATAATTCATCAATAGTTTTATTATTATACAAATCTATGTAACTATATATGTCAGTTTCTTCTATATCATATGAATTTTTGATGTCATAATCTGTACCGAAACATATTGAACTAGATTTATTTTGAATGATATAGTAAATATCTCTTATATCAACAAATTGCTTATATAATATATCTTTATATAATATATTACATCTATTTATTGTACTCATCAATTTATTATCATTAAATTTATAATTTTCAATAACATTTATATTGTTTTTTAATGTTTCTATTTCGTTAATATATTTATTTGTATCTATTTTGTAACTTATCTTTTTATAATTGTTATATTCTAAATATATTAGAAATAATAATATTGAAATTAAAATAACATAACATATTTTTCTCATTTTACTCACTTTTAATTATTTTACCACCATCTAAAACATATACATGATCACATAATTTATCTATATCTTCTTTTATATGTGTAGCAATTAATATTAATTTCCCTTCTTTTTTCTTATTTAAAATAATTTTCCTTATTTTTTCAACACTTGATTCATCTAGTCCATTAAATGGTTCATCAAATATCATTAAATCTGGATTTTCCATTAATACTTGTGCTATACCTAATTTTCTTTTCATACCTAAAGAATATTTTTTAAAAAGTTTATCTTTTTCCTCCAACAATCCAACTTCTTCTAATGTTTTAATTATATCTTCTTCAGTAATAATATTTTTAATAGACGCAAGTAATTTTAAGTTTTCATAACCACTCATATCACTTAAAAAATTAGGATTTTCAATTAACGCTGCTGTATTTTTAGGAAAAGTGTTATTATCATATATATTTTCTCCTTCAACTAAAACTTCTCCTTCATCTGGTATTAAAAAACCGCATATTGTTTTAAACAACATTGATTTACCACTACCATTTCTTCCAACAAAACCGATTATTTGTCCAGACTCTAAATTTAAATTAATATCATTTAAAACTATATTATTATCTAGCTTTTTTGTTAGATTTTTGATAACTACATCCATTTTTACCTCCTCGTACATAAAACAAAAATACTACTATAAAACTTATAATTACATTTTTTATAAATAAAATTAAAATCATATTAATAGATAAATTAAATACCATTTGATTTAAAATTATAAATATCATTTCAACAACAATGATAGTTGTACAAATAAATATAACATTAAAAATTAATAATGAATATAATTTAGCTAAAAACCATGTTTTTAAATTTTTGATTCTTAAAAACACTTCTGTTTTTTTAAAATCATAGGCCAACAAATATACTGTAATATAAACAAACGACGCATTTATTATTAAAAACATTGAAATATCTAATATATTATTAATTGGTAAATAACTCCCAGTTATTTTTAAAAAAATATCGTTATTTATCATTTTATTAAAATTACAAATTACCAAAAACAATATCATTAAAATAATATCGAAAAAAATTAATTTTAAAATATCTTTAAATATAAATAAATTAAATTTCATAAGCTTTTTCATATATTAAATTCCTATATCTTCTCTTTTTATTTTTTTTCTTAATAACAAAATTAGCAAACTATAAGTTATACTATAATATAGTATACCACTGATTACTAGTTCTAAAACACTATTGGTATATCCATGACCAAGAAAATGAAAAGATGGATTAAAAGTATCAATTACTATATTACCTGTTATCAATCTTGAAAAAAAGAATAATGTTATGCACAACAGTAACATAAATAAAATTGATATACTTTTACTTTTAAAATGGTAATATAAGAAAATGCTCATTAACGAAAATAAAAATATTAATAAATAAAATTTAATTAATTCTATTATCATTATTATTATATCACTGCAACCAAAGCCTAAAACATTTGTAAATTGAAAATCATGGTGTTGCGTAATATTACTAATTATTAAAGTAATGAGAAATGTTTCGAAAAAAAGAATTAAACTTAAAATCAAAATAGATATTATTGTATATTTTATTAAAGATATTCTATTATTTAACTTTAACAGTAAATTAGCGTTATGATTTATATAATTTAAAGTCTTGTATGTTATAAAAATAAAACATGGCAGTAAAATTGCAACTATTAAAGTTTTATTTGTCAACGAACTAAAAACCATAAATGAATATTCAGCATCAGCATATTGAACAATAGTAAATAGTAAACCTAATGTTATTATTAAAAGTGATATGCGATATTCTATGGAATTTAAAACATACAAAATTGTAGTTTTTGCAAAATTAATCAAATCTCATTACCACCTTTTCTTTGTTCCTATATAAAATCATCACAATAATCAATGAAATTATATATAAAATACCAATATCTATAAATGCTTGTCCTATTGTTCCTTGTACCATATATCCTTCATAAACATTAACATCATAAGCATATTCAATAAACTTTTCATTGTTAACAATTTTAGCAATAAATAAAATAACATTTCCAAGTATAAAATTTATTCCATTAAGTGTAATAAATGATGCAATTACAATTAAAATAAAATCTTTAATATAATACATAACTATTAAACCTATATTAATAACGAACATACAAAAAAGTAGAATTAATATATGATATAAAAAAACATACAAAAATGGATTAGTCATTGCCTCATCTGGAAAATATGTTAAATAGTCTCTATAAGTTAAAACAGATAAATCGCTAGGAAATAATATCAAACCAATTACAAAAATAATAATCGATATGACTATAAATAATATTGATCCTTTAAAATAGCATAAAATCAATTCTTTAAACATTTTGGGCTTATATTCAGTTCTCATTAATTCAAATTCAAGAAAACTTGTTGTTATTTTCTTGTATATTTTGTTTATTCCTAAAATTAAAATAGCAATAGGAGAAAAAAACATAATTAATTCTCCCACACCATATACTCTCATATAATTCCAAAAGGAAAAACTTGTCACATTTTCAATAGCTAGAATATTATATCTTTGGAAAAATGTATAAGCGTTATATAAACATAGAAGTAAAATAATTATAAATAAACAAAAAAATGACTTGTCTTTAAAATATTTAATTATTTTTTCCATACTACCTCCAGTAAACCTAAAAAAATTAAGAAAACTATACTTTTATTATATTATTTTAAACTTCTAAATACCACAATATATAATTAATATCTGTGCTTGTAACATAATGGATTCTAGAATCAAACTGTAATACAAATTCCCCACCTTGCATAAAAAGATTTACTGGTGACAGAGAATTAGTTAAAGCAAGGCTTGTATCAGAATATATTGGATACCATTGAGTATCAGTATAATTGTCAAGTTCATAAGTATTATATTTACGAAGTCTTACATCTAAACTTCTTTCTATATCAATATCTCTTATTTTGTGATGTTGTCCCATATAAACAGTGTCTATATATACATGTCCAGTATCTACTTTACCATTAAACCCAGGAACTACTACATTTCTAATTTCTTTTACATTATAAGCAAAAACATCTGCACAACTTGATAATGATGTGATAGCAAATAAAATTAATAATGTTCTTATAGTTTTAATATTATCACTCCTTTTTAAAAGTATAGTTTTCTCATTAGAACATATCATAAAAAGTCACTAAAAAAAATTTTTTTGTCTAAAAATGTAGTTTATATGTTTAAAAAAATAAAATAAGTGCTGAAAAGTAAGATTTTTTAATTAAAATACAATTAATTTCTAAAACTTTTAAAAGCAGAAACTAATAAATGATATCAATTTTATTATTAATAATTGCAACATTTAACATTGTTAATGAAAAAATAGATTAATGCCATTCATCATACAAATCTATTCTACTATCTAACTATAATCACTTATTATAGTACTATTTAGAATTTGTAATGATAAATTGTCTAAAAATCATATAGTTATTATTAGAATATTATCTTTGATTTGTATATAATTTTACCTTAAACAAATTATAACATATATAAAATGCCATGTAAATATTTTAAAAAGATAATTAATTTCTAATTCATTATTTTTAAAACATCTAAATATTTATTTTATTGTTAATAATATTATCTTCTCTTGATAGCTTGTTCGAAGATTCATTTAAAATAAAATCATAATTATCTATATTATAAATTTTGTTAATAATTTTATTTTTAATAATACTAATATCTAATTTACTGTTATTAGTGTATCTATTCTTAATTTCAACTACAATTATATCTGCTATATCTTTTATTGTTTTATCTCTAACTAATATATTAGTTTTTGTGTAAGCATTTTATAAATTTTCACTCTAAATCTATTTTATAATTGTCAATTATTTTTTGTTTTCTAAATTCATCCAAATTGAAACATTTAACTTTAAAATCTTTAATCTCATAAGGAATATTAGTTTTACCTATTTTTATTGGATAATCATAAATAGGAACAATATTTGATTTAATAGGATATTTACGTGTTTTCATAAATATTGCCTCACCAAAATTAAATCGCATTAATTCATCAGTCATAAGTAATTCTCTTCCCATCAAAGACTTATCATTTGATATATTATAATCTAATTGCTCTAATCGACTAGAGGTTGATATTCGTTCTGAAGAAATTGTATATTTTCCCAAACGATTAGATATCTCACGAGCTGTTTCATTATCAGCAGTTAACAAATAAACCCAATTAGTACAATTTGACTTAATTGTCCCTACTGATTCTTTATAAGTTTCTTTTAATTGATCAAAATCTTGCAATACTAAATAAAAGCGAATATTACGAGAACGTGAAACAGTAATTTTGTTAGAAATAGATGTTATCGGTGGCATATTAGCAAATTCATCTAAAATAAAATTAACACGAATAGGCATCATACCTTTTGAAAGATTTTGAGCAGTATTAACAAGAGCTTGATAGCATTGATCGATAAATAAAGATGCTAATTCATGTCTAGACTCTTTTTCATCAGGAATAATTAAAAATACTGCTGTTTTCTTTTTACCAATATCATCTAATTCAAAATCAGTTCTACTTGTTAGATTAGCAATCCCTGTATCACTAAACATCTTTATTGTAGTGGTTAAAACGGAAAATAAAGTTGCTCTTGTTTCACCTTTAGCAAAACTGCCTGTAGCATAAGCCATTTTTGATAAACTACCCATTGGCTTTTGTTGAAAATATAAATCAAGAGAATTAAATCTATCTATTGTTTTAGAACCATGTTCGACAAGCAAATTATAAATAGAATATAAATTAACTTCTGACTCATCAGCACAATCTTCAATCAAACCATAACATAAAGCTGATAAAACTGCTGTTGCTGATTTTTCCCAATACATATCTTTAGAACTTAAATTCTTACAAAGAGATTTAGAAAAATTTTCTATGATGTCTCCAGCAAGATCAATATTACCTTCATGGTAATATTTATAAGCTAAATGAAGTGGATTCCAACCATCACTTGCTAAAGCATTTCTTAAATTTATAACATGAATTTTATATCCTTGTTTTTTTAAAAAACTAGCTGTAGTATTATAAAGTTCCCCTTTAGTATCGTTTATTACCATCGACTCATCAGCGTATCCTAAATTAAAAATAAGGGGCATTATCTCACAAATTGTTTTACCACTACCAGTAGAGCCAATAATTAATGTATGATCAAATGAATCATCATAATAACATTTACCATCAAGAAAAGTTACAGGAATCCCCCCTGATTTTAGCTTTTCACCTACATTCCAAATTTTAAAATTCTTTTTTATTTCCTTTTTTGTCATCCATCTTGAACTGCCATATTCAAAACTTCCATCCTCTTTTGGAAGTTCTTTTTTTCTAATAAATTTAGTTTTAAAATCTCGATCATACTTTATAATTACTAAAAATATTATGGTGGAAAGAAGAAATGTTCCAAATAATAATTTAAAATCTTTCAAACAAGTAAAAGAATTAATAAAGTTAAAATCCCAAGTGAGTTTAATATCGTTAGTAATAATCCAAGTTAAATTATAACAAATATTAGCCGATACTATAAAATCTAAAAATCCAATTAAAATATAATTCCAATATTTTTTTAACTTATTTATATATTAATTCCTCCATATTTTTTTAATTCTTTTAAGGTGCAATTATTATCTAAAAGTTCTTGCAAAAACAAACCACCATTATATAAAGAAATTACCTCACTATAAATGCCAAATTTTAAATAGGTAGAAGATAATGAATTAACATTTGTATCATAATCTACTTTTAATCGGTCATACTCTAATATATCATCTTGATATTTGTTTATAAGAGTTTCATTAATTAAATACTTTATATAAGTATTAAGATTATTAATATCTTCTTTTTTGAAAACATAAAGCAAAGGAAAATCATTCTTATTATCCATGTATTTTAAAAATAAACAATGATTTTTATCTACAAATACTCCTTGTATTTTCAAATCGTTTTTAATGCTTATTTGATAGTTGTCTTTTAAAAATTTTTTGAGAGAAAACTTATTCATGTTTAAATTTCTATCAAGAATATCTTTATCTAAATAAATATTATGATTAGCAAAAACATAATCAATAATATAGTTAATTGTTTTAATTTTAGCAAACATACTATCATTACCAACTAATATGTCATTTTCAAAATTATCTCTCGTAATATCTACAACATACATTATTTATTGACCTCCAATTCATATTCCATGTTTTCTAAAATTTCTTTTTCTTCTCGTTCTATCTCATAATAAAGATGATTGATAGCTTGATTAATAAACCTTTTGTAATTTAACTCTTTATAAAAATTTTTTTCTTTTAGTTTATTATATCGATGAGAATCATATCCCAATTTTTTTAAAGCCGTATATAGTTCTTGAATACTCATATCAGTATTATTAGTCCTAACTAATGGTATCAAAACGTCAGCATCATAATCATACTTGGAATTACTAATCCATCGTTTAAAAACCTTTTTGATTTGATTATCGTTTAAATTAGCTAGTACACATATTTTATATAAATCTTTAGCAATACTTTTTTTAGTTTCTTCTTTTGCATAGTCATTACGACTTCTAAAATTAAATTCATTAATATGTTTATTTAAAAATTTTTTCTCACGTTCTATAAAATCAATAGATTGATATCTTTTATAATTAGCGAGAATTTCATTACCAATTTTAGAATAAAGCCTTTGTTTTTGATTTTCATAATATCTACTGAATTTATTATCGAAAGTCATACCGTATAAAGAATTAAGTTCTTTTTTGTGTTCATCAAGTAATCTTAAATATTTAGCATAATCATATTTAACTGAGTCATGCAATAATATAAATTCTATTATATTATCTAAATCTTTACGATAAATATTCATAGATTTAGAATTATATTGCAAACGTCCTTTAGTTGGTAATTTATCATAAAGTTCTAAAAGCATTTTATTTAATTGATTACGATATTTATCACTAAATAATCTTTGCTTTTTTATTTTATTTAGATCATTTAAATCAACATTACCTGTAATGTTAGAAAAAGTACGATCACGGAGTTCATAGAATTTTTTATAATCAACCAAATATTTACCAACATTACTTCTAAAGTTTTTATAACAATATTTAGGAATATGTGGATTAGTTTTAGTTACTCTATTTTCAAAAAAACAAAAATGAATATGAGGATGATTAGTATCACGATGTAATGAACAATACCAACTAACATTGTTTAAATCAAGTCCCATATCTAATATTAATGAAGTAATAATATCGTTAGATAAACTATAATAATCTGACTTTGTGACTAATCCATGATTTATTGCAAAATCTGGTGGAAAAGAAAGAAAACCTCGCCAAAAAAAGCCACTTGAATTATCAATTAATTTTGCAATAGCATCTTTTTTTAATATATCACCATTATTTGTCCAAAGATAAGTTTCATAACTTTCATCAAGATATGTTTCTTTATCAGAAAACAAAGCATATTCTTTTAAAAGATTATATTCATCGATGCTAGAAGAATCGGCTTTTTGTTTTTTTGAAGCATAATCAAGCCATCCTTTAATACCTACTTTTTTGTTTTTACAAGTTTTGTAATTAATCTTAAAAACAATATTACTATTACTCATCTTCTAATTCCTGTTTTTTTTCTTTCATTTTCCTTATATCTTTAAGTACTAATTCTTTTGACTTTTCTGTAATAGCATGATCGATAACGGAAACATTTAATTCCTCGATATTATTGGGTACTTTTAAATGTTGCATAAAAATATCTTGTTGTTTTAAAAGCCATCTAGTATTAAACTCAATCCTATTTAAAATTAAAATGAGTTGTTTAAAATAAGATTCATATGACTTTTTAAAAGCCATATCATAAAGATTAAAAAATTGCGATTGACCGTCATTTATTTTATTAATATTCATCTTTTCCATTACTGCCATATATACAAATTCTGATGCGTTCATATCATTTTTTTTAGCATAGTTAATGATATCCTGTTTTTCTTTTATATCGATGCGAAAAGTTATTCTTTCTTCTTTATTATTTATCTTGTGTTCCCTTATTCATAACTAAATTTAAATTTTTTAAAACAAATTCTTTAACTACTTGTTCTATAAAATCTTGTTGTGTCATATTCATATTTTTCAATATTTTTTTAAAAGCATTATCTAATGTTTCATCAATTTTTCCTTTTATAATAACATCATTATTCAATAATTACACCTCCAACTAATATAATTTTAAGTACCTAAAATAGTTTATTAATTTTAAACTTTTTTTCAAAAAAATAACTATTATTATGTTATGTGTTAAAGCAGGATAAACATGGCTGACAAAAACTACCCAGTGGGTAGTTTAGCCAACAATATAAAGGAATATTTAAAATTTAATTGTCTGACAAATTATGATTTGTATGACATTTGTAACACGACCATTTAATAAAAACAATTAAATTCTTTAACATATATGACAAATGTTATAACAAAATACTATAAATATTAATCATAAATAATACTATTTGTACATAAGAATTAAAACTTTTTCATAATTACAATATTATAAAATGTCCTAAATATTAATATTTTTTTCATTATTATAACAAATCAATTTATTATCAATATCTTCTATTCTTTTTAATAGTTTTTCAATATTAGAATCATTATTTTCTAATTCTTTAGGATTAGAAAAAAGAATCTCTTTTTTATACTCTATACTATTATCTTCTAAATATTTTTCTAATTGCATTAATAAATCATATTTTTGAATTTTTAATTTAAAATCAGCATGGCTAAAAGGTAAACTATACATATCCACGCCATATTCATTCTCTAAAACACATTTTGCTAAATAAAAACTTATCACTTCTTCATCACCATAATTACAATAAGTGTTGCCAATAATATCAACATATTCATTATTGACTTTTTTTCTAACAAGATAATCATGTACATAAAAAGCAATTTTTTGCGAATCAATATAACGATTAAAATCCTCTTCAGTTAAAATTTTTTTATTCATATATAAATCATTAATTTTATTCTTTATTATTTTTTCTCCCTTCTAAACCATAAATAACAAAGCTTGGATCAATCAAGTGTTCTTTCTCAAAAGAAAGAATACCTTTTGTAATCATGAAATGCAAATGACATCCTGTACTCAATCCAGTATTACCAACATAGCCAATAATATCACCTTTATTAATAACATCATCTTTGGCAACAATAATTTCACTTAAATGTCCATAAATTGTATACAATAAATTATCATGTTCTAAATAAATATAATTACCTAAACCACTATCATTAGTCCCTATCTCATAAACAATTCCATCACTACTAGCAATCACTGGCTCATTACATTTTGCACCTAAATCTATTCCATTATGAAAATTAATCTCATCATTATTAAATGGATCAAGACGATATCCAAAATCAGAAGTAATAGAAAATTTAGTTTCTTCTTTAAAAGGAACTATAAAATTATTCGCTACATAAATTGATGATTCATCAACTGATGAGTTCATAATTAACAGCAAAAACAGCAACAATATTAATACAAATGAAATTATAGATATAATAAATATTTTAAATACTTTTAAGTCACTTATTAGCGACCACCTGCATTACCAAATAAAATTTTTTCTTCTTCTCGTAAATGAACTTGAATTGGTATTCTCATATCCTGTCCGATAACAAAAAGAGCTTGTCCTTTACCTGCAGTAGTTAAAAATTGCGTTTCTGACTCACTTAAATTCATCATTTTTTTTACTGACTCAATTTCTTTTTGTCCTTGTGCCATAACAATAAGATAAGTGCTATTATCAATAATAACCTGTCCATATCTTTCCAATCCATCAGCCGTATAATCAATAAAATTTTGACTAATTGTCCATACAGCTGAATTGTATTTTCGACATCTTTTAGTACATTTTTTAAGAAAATCAGCACCATCAGGATTAGATGGATCAATAAGTAAATGTGACTCATCACATACAAGAATTACTTGTTCATCACGATTACGACTAATCTCATTCCAACACCAAGATAAAATATTAAAAAATTGCGTACGTAAAATTGTTGTATCACTATCAACTAAACTGTGGATATCCAAAACAATAAAATCAGTATTTTTATCTACATTAATTGTTGAAACACCATTAAACAATTTAGCATCAGCTCCAAATGTAGCCCGTTTTAACATTGAACTTATTTTTTCTAACGATTCAATCACATTTTTAGCGTCATGTTCTTCTTTTGCCGTTTGCAATTTATCATAAATTTTTTTATAAAGATCTTCCATGATAGGATAATCTTTACTTGCTAGTTTAGACAAATCTGCATCAAAATCAATGCCCTTATCTTTATACACTTCGATCAATACTTCTTCAATTTTTGTAAGTTCATAAGCTGATAAATCTTGTAAATAATATTTAATAAATGTTCTGAATGTTTGAAAATGTCGTGATAAATCATTAGTTTTATTTTCCGGTGTTTCTTCATCATATTCATCTGCTCCATGACGAACCTCTAAAGGATTAATAATTCCTGCAATACCAGTACCTGAATCTATCCAAGAACCTCCAACCGACTCGCATATATCACGATATTCACGTTCAGGATCGATTATAATAACTTTAGATCCTCGACTCCACGCACCACGAACTAGTTTTTTTATCAATGTAGATTTACCACTACCACTCTTACCAACAATGACTGCATTAGAATTATTCCTTTTATTAGTTCTTTTCCACATATCAAAAAAAATTAAACTACCAAGTGCATCATTACCTAATATAATTGCATCACCATCATCTTGTAAATTTTGAAAAATAAATGGAAAAGAAGATGCTACTGTCATCATAGGGACAGGTAAACCAAATTGTTTTTCAAGTTCATTATACATTGTAGGCAAACACATTTTAAATGCTCTTTCTTGTTCAAACATTAAGTCTGCTCCACCAAGTCCATATGCCGATAATGTAGACTTTAATTCTTTCTTTGTTTTTTCTAGCTGTTCCTTTGTATCAGCATAGCAAATAAAGTTAACAGTTAAAAGAGCAAATTTTTCATGTTCACGATCAATTCTATTAACAAGTTCTACATAATCTTGCATTTGATTATTTAAAATTATTTGATCATTATAATCATTAATATTAATCATTTTTGATTTGACTTCTGAAATACTTTTTTTTAATGTTGTGGAAATCTCTTGCGTATTCATTGGACTAATACTAACGACCATTCTTGTATGATCAACATTTGCAACAGCTCCTAACCATCCAACCGAAACCATAGATGGATAACTTCGAAGTGTAATAACACTTATATAAGCATCTCCAAATATTAGGTCTTTTTCACTAATTTTAAGCCCTGTAGGAGCAATTTTCTCTTTAAAAGACCTATTTATACCTGTAGCATCTTTTTTAAAAGAATCTAGCGAAGTTACAGGATTTAAGATTATATATAAAAGTTCTCGCCACTCCTCACTCAATACCAATTCAGCTGAAAGACCGATTGAAATAAACTCTTGAATTAAATCATTTATCTTTTGTTTTAACAATTTTTCATTATTAGAACTTTCTTCAACAATAATATAAAACTCTCGATTAACAACCGATTTTTGATTATTTAAAAATCTAATATAATCGTAATCTTCTTCCAATAATTGTTGTTTAAATTTGTTTTTTTCTACTTTTATTTTAGAACCTAGTATATTTAAATTATCATCTAAATTTATAGGTTTATCAATGCTAAAAATTTTAATCGGATAGTCAATGGAGTTCAAAATTTTTTTTAGTTGACTAACTTTTATTTTTTGCTCTTCATCAAATAATAAAGAAAGATTTATTGAACCTATTTTAATACCACCAACAATTCGATTATTATCTAGAAAAACACAATTATTCCACACCTCTTGAAACGGAATAAAATCTAATATTGTCTTAGGAACTTTTTTACGATTAATTTTTTGCTTTATATTTATTCTTTTAACTATAAATACCTCCCAATATAAGTACTTGCTAAATCAACTTCATTGATTTCTTTATTTATTTTATCTAATTTAGAAGAAATAGAATTTAATCGATTATCTAATAAGATAAGACTTCGAAGATAATCAGACATAGTAAGCTTTTTTCGATAAGCATTTCTTTTAAAAATTTGCTTTTCTTTTTTGCTCAAACGAATAGTAATGTGTGTATCATATAATTTTAAATGACTACTCATAATAGTCCTCTAAACCATTTATTCTTTGCAAATATTTATTCACACCATAATTATCAAATTTACGAAGAATTCCCATATTTAATACTGCAATAGGAATATCAATATAATTATAATTTATACTTCCACAAATATCTTTAATAATTCTTTTCTTCTTTAATTCTTTTAATAAACCATTTTTCTTAACAATAGGATTTAAAAAAACACGACCATTATCTATATAAATATCTTCTAAATTAATAGTAAGTTCGTGTTTTTCTTCTTTATTAATAAATTCTAAGCATATTCGATTATTTTTATATGTAGTAACATTTATATTATAATATTTGCCATTTAATTTTATTTTTCTCTTTTGATTTATAATCACTCCTCCTTCATATTTTTAAATCAAAATTTTCATTTCCTAGTAAAATACTTTTACTATTTTTATTTGCCATTTTTATATATTCTTCAACTCCTTTTTTATCATATTCTTTAAGCTTATTTAAATCGAACTTTACATATTCATAAGTTCCATAGTTATATTGTATAAAGCCATATGATTCTTTTATAATTCCTAATTCTTTTAAAATTGGAACTAAATTGCTACTTTCTATATCAGAATCAATAAATCCCTCATCTATATCACTAATTGGTATATCCAAATTTATAGTTATAAATCCATAAGGCTCATCATCTTCAATCAAATATGAAGAAAGAGCTATTCGTTTGTTATTCGAATAGCTCATCACCTCTAGTAGCAATTTACCATAACTAAAATTTATTATTTTATTTATATAATCACCTCTAAAATATATAATTTTCTTTATAATAAAAACTGATGATTCTCGAACTAAACTTCAAAAATTATCAGTTTAAAATATTTACTTATCATTACATTTACTTAAAATATTAGCTTTGACATCATCAGGTATTTTGACACCATTTTTTTCTATTAAATTAATTAAGTTTCTTTGTTGTTCCGAAAAGTTTTTTGAATTTAATGATACAACTACTGCCTTAATTTGAATGTCTACTTTATTACTATCTAAATATGCTAAAATTTGTCTAGATGTTTTTTGAGTTGCATTTATAATAACCCAATAAGTAATTATTACTTTTCGAACATATCGCCTTAATAATACTTCATCATTCATTGCTATACAATTTATATTTTTCCCATGAACATATTTACATCTCTTATCATATAGTAGATTAATTTCTTCAGCTATTCTTTCATATTCTTCCGCATTATCTTCTGCTAATATTTTAGCAACATACCTTTTTAATTTTTTAGTTACATCTTCACTGTCTAAATTAAAAAGCGATTCCAAACTACTAAATAATAATATATAACGGATGGAAATTTTTTCACTTTCAAATGAATCCATATAAAATTCTAATGCTCTTTTAAAATTATTATTATTTATTTTTTTCATAGCATTATAGTCTAAATAAAACCGACTGTTATTATTTAATTCATCAACTTCAATTTTATAATCTAATCTATTCCAAAAAGAAATAGTACCATATTTTTTTAGTGAAAATAAATATTCTTTATTCTCGTTAAAAACTTTAATAATTATAAATTGAAAAGATAACGGAATATTTAATATTAATCGTAATTTTTTTTCTAAATCCTCTATTTTATTAAATATATCATTATTAGCATTAAATAAATTATCAGCTTTACCATTAAGCTTTCTTTTATTTGAAATTTCAAATTCTATAAATTCATCATTTTCAAAATAATTATAAGTCAATTTTTCAAAATCAATTATGCATGAATGTAAATAGTAATTCATATTTAATTTCAGTTCAGATTCAACGGTTGTATATTTGTTATTAAAATATTCTTCTTTTAAATGACCTTGTTTTAAAGTAAACTCATCAATTTTATATTTATCAATTTGAGGTAATCCATTAACTAATACTTGATATTTAATATAAATTTTTTTCATAACATCGCCTACAATCTTATACATATACAATAGTTTTTAATATTAAAAATAATACAATTTTTTAAATTGAACAATCAATCCTTTAATTTATCAATTCCAAATCTTTAGAATCAATTTTATCAAATTCTTTCTTTTCATAAAAATATTTTGCATGAGCAACGCACATTAAAATTATACTAAAATTATTTAAAAACGAAAACTGAATTTTACGATCTTCTAGTTTACACTCATATATATATCTCCACTTTTCAAAACTATTAGATATTTCATCTAATAAATGATAAAATATCTGATTGCTATTTTCATACCCCATTTTTAGGATTATAAGTTGCTTCCATTTCTCATCTAATTTGTTAAATAAAGGTCTTAATTTATGTCCTTCTATTTTCGTACCTTTATTTAACATAGATTTCAATAATAATTCACAACAAAAAGCGAGATTAACTGTTGCTGTCACAACATTTTTGGGAAAGAGATATTTTTTCAATTCTTCAGTAGAAAGTTCTTTATCACCTACATACCAACCATTGTTATATTCAATACCTATACAATCTTTTGCTGTTTCATAAAATTTTTCTGCTTGTACTATTATATCTTTTGTATCAATCATCGACATCTCATCCTCCATCTATCTTTTTTCAGTAAAGCCGTTTTTATAAATATAGTTTGCTAAAGTATCTTCTTCAACTTTGTCTATATTAAAAGTGATATTATCTTCATCTTTGCAATACATAGTATAACTTGTTCCATCAGGGAAAGTATGATAATATTCAATTCTATAAATTGAATCACAAAAGTTTTTATCATAGAATATATTTTCTTTTTCCTTTTCAAATAATTCAATAATTTTATTTTTGTTTTCGGATGTAACATCTAATATATAATAAGTTTTTTGAGAAAAACTATTAAATGCAGATTTTATACTAAATATAAATACCAAAATAAAAATTATTATTATTACAATTATAGAAAATACTATTAATGAATAAATTTTCGCTTTTGACTTAATAGTTTCTTCTTCGATTTCTTTATTATCCACATTTCACATCTCCTGCATTTTCATCACACTAATTATACCACATAATTTATGTTTATAATTTATAATTCTTTTGTTTATTTTTATAAATTATAAACTTTTTTAAAATAATTAATGATGTACTACCATTAGGTAGAGGAAGTAATAATAAAAAAGTTGTAATAGGGACAATAATAAAAAGCAATACTTTAATTTTATAGTTAGATATAAACGATTGTAATATAAATCCAATCCCAAAGGATACTGCTATAGCCATTATTTCTAATATGCCAAAACCTTTAAATATTTCTTTTTTTATTTTTATATTTTTAGGAATTAAATACATGTTATAATTTTCCTTTATCTTTACTAATAAAATTATCCTTCATAGTATTATAGTGCATATTAGATAAATGATTTAAATTATTAAATTGATTATTATTAAATGTTGGTGTCTTTTTATTTTCATTTAGAAATTCTTTTACTTGATTTTGAGCTTTATAAGAGTTATTACTTGAAATACTATCTTTAACAATGCTCATTTGTTCAGGATTTAATTTATTATTATTCATCATATTAGATATTCTCGAAATCCCCCCATTCACTAGTTTAGAACTAGAATTAAATACTGTTGACCCAATCGATAAAGCACTAGATAAACCTGCACTCGCCAAGCCTATTCCCTGACCTGTTAAGTGACCAATCGCTATTATTGATTGCAAATCACCGAAACCTGCCATCATTCCTGATTGCTGATTTAAAAGACTATTAATAAGAGTTGGTGTAGAAATAATAAATAAAAGTGCTCCTATCACTAGAAAAATACCTGTTAATGTGCCTGTTTCTTGAAAGGCACTACCAAATAAAGTTAAAAGTAAACCAATCCCAATGAATTGAACAACTGTTACTAAAAAAGCTCCCATCGTAGATTTACACCAAAGTTCAAAAGTTTTGTTTTGACTAGTTAAAGAAGTAGCACAAAAAGGTCCGATAATTTTATATAAAGCAATTTCCAAAACTCGTTTAGCCATTTGAATAGCTACAAAAAATAACAAAAAAATCGTAATAATAGAAAGTACAATTAACATAAAAAAGTTTAATGAATATTTATAAACATCACCAAATCCTAAAATACCATCTTCAGTAGCATTTATATCAATTGTTTTCCAATTTCTAATCAATTCTGAGACGTGTTCACTTTTTGTCTCATTTTTATATATCATTGATTCAACTAATGAATTTGAAATAGTACTTTCAACATTAGTACTTTCATCAATATTAGAAACTGCTAAAACGGAATTAGTAAGACCACTTGAAATTGCATGACCAAACTGAAAAAGATAAGGTATCAAAAACATCATTATTATTGCAAACAATATGCCACGATAAGCCGATAGTGGTGTGTCTCTTCCTTCATTTTTTACAATGTAATTCATAACTAATTCAATGACAACTTTTAGAATTAGCCAAGTTGATGCAACTATAATCGCACCACTAAATATCTTATCAACATATTCATTATTAAAAAAAGCATACTGCCATATCTTATTAATAACATTAAAAAAGCCATCAAGTAAATTTAGTATTCCTTTAGCTATTGACCAAAGAATACTTCTAAAAATATCAGAATACCAATGTTGTTCTACCTGACTTATATCTAAAACATTAATTCCTCCCAAACTTAATCAATACTATTTTATATTATAAGAATTTAAAAGTTGTGAAATAATCACGATTTGTTTATCAGTAAAAGCCTTACAAGTTATCAATGTTAGAGTACTTTTATTAATATCTCTTTTTATGTTCACCTTACCTGTTTTTTTGGGCTCATATTTATCAACTATTTTATATACATATTTTTTATTTTTATAGTAAACATAAATTTCATCGCCAATATCTAACTTGTAAACATTTTTAAAAAAAGCTTGTTTGCTAGTTCCTGAATGTGAGGCTAAAATAAAATTACCTTTTTCTATATCTGGCATATCTGATTCTTTTAAAATAGTCACATTTTCGTTGACGTTATTATGTTCATTATCTTTCGGTAACAATCCTTTTTTTAAATTAATTTTAGGTATCTCTAAAACAGCGATATAATTGTTTTCTTGAACATTTGAATTGACAACCTCTATATTATCAATATTTATTTCATTTTCCGTAAATTCAAAGAATTCTTGAATTTTCTTTTGTTCTATTTTATCCTCTTTTGCAAAACTATAGTATTTATTAAAAATTAAAAATGTACCAATAAATATAAGCAAAAAACTAATAATAAACCATAACTTTCTACTTTTTTCTACTCGCATAGATAATATAACCAACTCCAATTATAATAAACGATACTGAAATTATCTCTAATATATTATTTGAATTTTTTAATGTATTAGGAACATCCACTTGCTCATTAAACATATTAGCTTTAACAATTTCGCCATCCTCTTTTATTTCAAACCATATTTTTTCATCATTTAAAATATATCCTTCTGGTGCTTCTGATTCTAAAATATAAAATTTACCAATCGGCAAATTTTGAATTATAATCTTTCCATTTTCATTAGTATAACCCTCAAAAATCTTAACATTATTTTCAGTATAAATTTCAATTTTAGTATTAGGTAAAGCTTTATCATTTATAAAATCAGTCTTAGTGAATTCTAACTCACCTTTAGGTAATTCATTATTTAAATAAAAAGTTTCATAAATAACTTCGGTATATTGATCTTTATAGCTTAATTCAAATTCATAAACAGTTGGATTAATAAGATTATTATGATTAGATTTAATTTCCCTTAATTGATATTTTCCTAAAGGAATTAGTGAATCTCTTAATGATGCATAACCATTTTCATCGGTAATTAAAGTTGCTACTAGCTCACCTTTAGAATAATATTTTTTGCCTCCAAAAATAATATCTTCATTAGCTATTAGTTCAAATACTACTCCATCTAAATTTATTTTTTCATAATAATAAGTTCCGTCTTCAAAAACAATTTTCTCACCAGTTTTATATATTTCAACATTACCTTTTACTGGTTGATTTTCAAACTGCATTTCAAAAATTATTCCATAAGTAGAATCAGTAATTAGTTCAGCATTTTCGCCAATAGTAAACTCTTTAGATTGACTATTCCATAAATATCCATCTATATCTTGATCTACCTCTTCAAGTCGATATGTGCTAGAATTTAAAGGCAATGGTGTGAGTAAAATTCCATCTTCATTAGTCTCAAAAACACATTGAACTTTATTAGTCGTTTGACAAACATATTCATTATTATTCACATCAAAGATTTTAAATTTTATTCCACCTCGTGCAATAACATTACCAGTTTCTTTATCAACTTTTACTACTTTAAGCCTTGCTTTCATTTCAGCATTTGAAAGCAATTTATAAATTGAATTTTCAACATTTTCATCAATAACAACTTCAAAATCTTTTACAAATTCATGATCCTGTGTCCCTGTTTTTTGCTTTATTACATATATGCCATATTGCAATTTGGTACTTGCAAAACCTTGGTCATCAGTAGTAATGCTAGTAACTTTTTGTCCATTTGACTTTAAATAAATATCAAATGTTACATTAGGTTCTCCAATCAAAAATCCAGTTTGGTCACTAGCAAACACTTTAAATATTTTTAGCTCTTTCTCAATAACTTTCTCTACCACTTCGATTTGAGGATATAAATCATCTTTAGTTATTTCAAAATAATATTTGGTATTATCTAACTCATATCCAATTGAAGATTGTTCTTCCAATAAATAATAATCACCTATTTTTAACCAAACATCACTTACAACATATTCGTTCTCGATAGTCTTTAATTCACCGACACGAGTCCCATCAATTTTATAAATTCCATAAATAGCACCACTTAATGAAGCATCACCTTGAGGAATACCAATTCCAGTATCTGCGTCTATTTTTTTTAATGATACTTTCCCTAATAGTGTATTTACTTTAAAACTAAAATACACAGGATCTAAAGCTCCTGATGTTAGTAGTTTTTGACTATCGCCACTCGTGTATACTAGTGCTACTTCATCTAAATATTGTTTCTTTACAAAACGCAAATCTATTTCGCCTAGTTTTTCTACTTTGAATGATAATTTATTACCACTAATTTTTACATTTGCAATATTATTACCATAGACTTCATAATTGGATAAAACATTATTTTCATCAGTCAAAGTTACTGTTTCACCAACAACTGCATCAATAGTGATTCCATTAAATGATGGTTTTTTATCGTGGTTTTTTATTAAATTTTCTATTTCTTTAATCTCATCACTTAAGTCAATATAATCACCTTTGCCATTTAATTTGGTATGATATTCATACTTAAAATCACTTACTTCTTCCCAAATTAGGGTTTGTGTGGCAGCTCTATATTCCATAGTTCCATGGTTTGGATATTCATATCCATAATAAGCATATAAAAGTATTTTTCTTATTTCTTCATCAGATAAACCTGATGCCCCAATTAAATCATCACTACCAACGTATTCATATTCAGTTATATTAGTTACTGGTTCAATACAATATGCGACCTTACCACTTACATCAAATGTTGAATATTGATGAGAATGATAATAGTCCGTTTTTGTTCTTTCATAGTACATATCATCAACATATTTTCTGGTCAAAATTCCGTTTTTTGACAAAGCATATATGCCTTTTATTCCAAAAATAGACATAAATAGAATTGCTATTCCAATTAATAGCAATTTGTAATTCTTTTTCTTCAATTAAATTCCTCCTTTAACAAAAAAATGTTAAAATTAATTAACATTTTCACTTTTATACCTTTCACAATTTCCTGAATAGCAAACAATGTCTAAATAATATCCAAGCGTTTTATTTGTCGTAGATTTTACTTCTATACAATTAAAGTAACGAATATCAACAGTATCAATAAAAGCTATTTCAGTTCCAATTGCTAAACACTGTTCTTTAGTATCACAATCAATTCTTCCTTGATGAATGGAATACATAAAATGATTAGTATCTATTATATTCTCATCAATCGGTTTAGTTGATCCCTTTTCTTCCTCTTCATTAGTTTCAATGATTTCATTTACTTCTTTATCATCATTAGTATTTTTATTAACTTCTTCCTTTTCTTCTTCAAATTCCTTAATACTATTTTTATTATCATCATTTGAAACTTTTTCATCACTAGTAATTGATTCATTATTTTTAATTTCGTCTTCAATTATTGGATTAGTATTTACATTTTGACTATCATCTGTTTCTTTGTTTTCATTGCTTGGACTTTTAGAATCTTCTAAAATATTTGTGTTCATATCATTACCAAGATCATCATTAATTTCATTATTATCTAAATCAGATGAATCTAATTTATCATTTATGTTGTTATTAGAATTTTTAGTTCTTTTATTATTAGTATTTAAAGTAAAAAGGGCAATTGAAAAAACAAGTACAATGACTAACAATATAACAACTATTTTTTTCTTATTTTTCATAGTATCACTCCTATTGCCATTGTACAATATATTTTAATTTTTTACAAATTTTATAATAGATATTGTTTTAAATAATTTAAATCATTAATTAAATCTAATAAATTACATTTTATTTCTACTTTATCTTTATACTGCTTTAATTTTCTTTCAAAGTACTTAGCTAATGTTTCAACATATTCGATATCATCTAATTTTTTAACAAAAAATTTTTTTACAGTCTTTTCATTTTTTTCATCTTTTAACGTTCCAAAATAAAAAAGCATATCATATATGCGATTAACTAAATTATGACTTTTAATGAAATTTATATAATTATTTTGCATTACATTTTATATTCCTTTCCATGAAAAGTTTCTTCTAGTTCTTCTAAAATTTCTTTATCAGAATCATCATAAGATACACCACTATATAAATCAATATTCTTTAGATTTTTAAAAAACTCAATGATTTCATTTTTAGTTTCTTTATGATGAATGGGAATCAGCCATTTATCTATTACATAATGTAACCGATAAAGAAAATCTTCAGTCTTCATTAACAAATCTTCTATCGAAAAATTTTCGTTAAAATATTTTGAAAAATTACTATAAAACATTTCAAATAATTCTTTATCGTTTAGCACATCTTTTAACAGATCAACTCTTGTTAATGGAATATTCTCAATTTGTTTTTCATCTAAAATATTTTGAATATTTGATATAAATTCTTGCTTCATTATTTAAAATACCCCAATATCCAATTAACAAATTCAGTTGTCACTAACGCCAAAACACCTGCAATAATAGTTGTTTTAATTTTTCGATCATATGATGCTTTTTGATTATCATCTGAACTAGCCATCTTTAAAGCATAATCTTTAGCCACAAAAAAAGCTGTTCCTCCTATGACAAACAGTCTTAAATATCCCATTGCATCATTAATTAGTTTTAAAACACTTTCTAAAATTATCTCAATAAAACAATCCTCCTCTTTTTTTATCATTCTTTTCTTTCAAAGTTTAATTTTAGTTGAATTCCATTTTTAATTCTTCTTTTAATTACTTGACAATACTTTTCATTAATCTCAATACCAACCCAATGTCGATTTAAAAGTTCACAACTTAATAATGTAGTACCACTACCTGATGTAAAGTCCAAAACAAATTCGCCATCTTTAGTATAAGTTAATATTAAATATTCCATTAAATTCATCGGTTTCTGAGTCGGATGAAATATAGTTGACTCTCTTTCAAACTGAATTACATTTCTAGGATAGTTAGAATATTCTTGAATTGCCTCAATTTTATTTATATTTTTTTGTTCCTTTAAATAATCAACTGATGAACGTTTTACAGCTAAATTTACTTTTATTAAATCCTGTGGATAATAACACATCTTGTTTTTGGCATTAGCTACTGCTCCAGCTTTTGAAAATACCATTATATCTTCATAACAACGAAGTGGTTGGCATTTGGAATTTTGAAATCCTGTAACTTGTGTTTTTAACCATTTCCAATCATAGCGATAAAACTTTTCGTTACTTTTTCTTAAACTACTGGAAAATGGTTCATTGCCAAACAATACAATTGCTCCATCATCTTTAATAAGTTTTAATAGTCGTTTCCACATTTCATTAAAAGGTATAATCTGATCCCAACTATAATTAGTTATAGCATAAGGTGGATCAGTAATTATGGCATCGAATTTTGCATTTTGTTCTATTAAATAATCCATGACTTCTAAACAATCACCTTTATATAACTTACCCAAATCTGTCGAATAAAATGGACATAACTCTATCTTATCACCTCCTTTCAAATTATTCATCTATTATTGTTTCGGATTTAAGAACATCCAAATTAAATGCTATAGCTATTTTTAAAGCACAACTATTTCTAATAATTTTTAATCCATTACGAGATCTACCAATTATATTACTAGCTACATATTCGGTTTTCATATCACGAAAAACAATGCTAAAATATGCTTTTTCTTCAGCCGTCATTTTCTTGTTTATAATTGATATTTTATAAGAAATTTCATTATATTCTTTTTCTGCATCTATTTTCTTATCAAGTTTAAAATATGTATCATTATTAAAACTACGATCAACAAAAATTTGAGAGAAATCTTTAGCCGTTAATAAACAGGTTTCGCTCGATGATTGAAATTCTAATTTTTTATATTCTTCCATAAATTTAATTAACCGACATATAGTTTTATCCATATCGTACTTATTAATAAACTTGGTTGATAATAAACTTACTTCGTATTCATCATTCATGATATATCCTCCTTGTACAAAAAAAAATCATTTTTAGGGGATAAAAAACCTATAAATGATTTTTAATTTTTATATACTTTAAATAATTAACAATATAACCGTAATTCTTTCCTTTATACATAGCATCATCTCGTTTTAATAAATAATTGTTAACTATTTTACCAAATTTTTCCTTAATGTCAATGCTTTTTTTAAAATTAATCGTTTGCAAAAAGAAAATGAGTAAACTCATCTTCTTTAAATTGATTGCATTTTACCATATTATATCACTTGATTTTTTCTAGTCAATTACATTTTCGTACTTTTTGCGTTCATTTTTGTTCTTTTTCGTACATCAAAATTTTAGAAAAATATTCTTCATTATTATTTAAGTCATCAACAAGCTTTTCATATTCTTTCATTGCATGGCTATTGTCTGTTCCATCATAAATTACTTTTTTAAAATTTACGTTATTTCCAGCAATTAAAAGTTCAACTACATATTGTACTTTTTCATTTTCTAATGTTTCAGCATTTATTTGTTGATAATATGCTATTACAGTAAAATTAGTAAATTCTTTGAATTCTTTTTTAATGTTTGAATTAACATTTATATTTTCTAAAAACTCTGACAAATTGTTTGAATAGTTCATACTGCCACCTCCAAAAAAATTTATCAAGATATTTATATTATACATAAATATTAAATTTATTTAAATATATTTTAATGAATTTACGCATTTTGTTTACACCTTATTTATTTTAATTCATGAATTTATAAATAATTTTTCATTTTCTTCAATAACAAATAAAAGCTTTTCAACATTACCTTTTCCTATATTTACTTTTGTCTCAAAATAAGAATTATTATAGGGTTTTAGATGCCAATACAAAATCTTATTTTCTTCTATAATTCCTAACGAATAATTTTCCTTTCTTGTCTTAATTATTAAGCAATCTTTACCAAAGCCTACGTAATATTCAAGTTTTTTATATTTATTTATAATATCTAAAAAATTATCTTTTTCCATAAAAGCAACGGTTTCTTTAATTAATGGTTTTACTAAAAAATCTTTCATTTTATCACTTTCCTATTATATTATTTTTTGTGGACACTAGTTCGTGTTTATTTTTTAAAAAAAACGATAAACTAGAAGTGGTGATGTTAGATGAATAATATTAAAACTCGTAAATATTTAGGAGAAAATATCAAGTATTATCGTTATAAATTAAATTATTCGCAAGAACAATTATCAGAGAAATGTGGATTTAGCAATAGATATATTAGTGACCTTGAAACTTGTCGTGCTAACGTGAAATTGGATACATTAACTAAAATAGCTGAAGTTTTAAAAATCGAAACATATAAATTATTAATGCCTACTGATAATCTTCCACCTTTACCTAAACGTGTAAATACAAAATAGCATAGATATGATTTAATATCTATTTTTATTATAGCATATAAAAATAGTTTTGCAACATTTTTTAGGCACGAAAGGTTGCTTATTTATTCTCAAAAAAATCATATAATATTTTTAAAGAAGGTGCTATTATATGAATGAATATCCAAACTATAATGCTAATATAAAAGCAATTATTTGCAAAAATGTCAAAAAATATAGAAAAGAAAAAAATGTCAAATTAATGGATTTAGCCGAAAAGCTTGATGTATCAGTAAATCATTTAAAAAGAATTGAGTCGCCTAATGATAGAAATAATATATCTCTTATAACATTATATAAAATATCAATTATTCTTGATACTAGAATAGATAAATTTTTTGAAGAATAAAGTCAAATAAACCTCATTTTTGAGGTTTATTTGTTATAATTACATATACTTTTTAGTCTACATTTTTCACACTGTGGAAATTCACCACAAATATTAGCAGATTTTGATAAACAAAATTGTTGTAAAATCAATTCTATCTCTATTTCGCTTATTTTATTGATTTTTGATAATTTCTTTATTATAGATAATATTTGTTCAAATGTAGCTATTTCATTAGATACAATAGCTAATCTATTTTTCCCAAATAATCGTCCGATTTGAATACTATATTTACAACAATCAATACCTACCATTTTCAAATAATCAAAAGTAATAGCTTTACCAACTTGTTTCAACTTATATTTTCCTTCACTAAAACATATCGCAATATCATTGGGATCATTTTTTAATATAAATTCATCCAAGCTGTTATGTTCTTCTTCTATTTTTTCTAATATATTTATATTGTAAGAAAGAGCATAAAGTTGTTTCTTTATTGCTGGATTGCTACAGTGCAATTTTTTTAATTCATTTATTAATTCATTTGGGTCAACTAATTTTAAATAATTTTTGTCAAAGTCATGAAAGATAGAATAAATTTTACTTTTATTTTCTTTTATATTTGTATCTCCCCAACGATTATTATTAAGTAAAGTAAATATTAATGCACTTAAATGTTCAGAAAAACTAAATTTTTTCCCACATTTCCTTAAATTGATTATATTTATAATTTCTTTTGATTTGTTAATATAGTCATAGTTAACTTCTTCCATATTTTGCTTTATTAAAGGAATTATTTTTTCAAAAACATCATCCGTCATAATTTGTATATTATTTAATTTAAATAATTTTAAATCATATCTCTTTTTTTCTGATATACATATTTTTATACGCTTAATTAACTCTTCATTATTTATAGATTTGACTTTTCCAATAGGGAACAAATAACCAGTTATGTTGCGATATTTAATCAATAAATCAATTAGTTCATCATTTATAACATTGTTTAGTTCATTCATATAAATCTCACTTTCTTTACAAAATTTTATAAAAATGACTAACAAGTTAATATTGCAATTCCTTATAAAATAAGGCTTTTACACACTTTTTATAGTGGTATCACTATTTGGGGTTCTTCCCAAGGAGTTCTTACTTTTCTTGGACCATTTTCATCTTCATACCCTTTAGCTTCAGGTATGACATAACCCACGCAGTCAATTAACTTCACACTAGCTGTAAAGTCTTCTATTTTTATTTTAGCAGCATTGCTTGGAACAAATTTAGGCTCAGTTGTCATAATAGTTTTACCTTGAGCCGATTGAGGAATTTCATCTAAACATCTTTTTCTTTCATACTCATCTTCAATATTAGGTACAACTAAATTTTCAATTACTTTTTTAATAAAAGTTGATTTACCTGTTCTAACAGCTCCAACTACTCCTAAATAAATTTCTCCTCCTGTCCTACTAGTAATACTTTTTATAATATCTATTTTTTCCATATATTCCCTACTTTCCATATCGTTAGTAAAATATATGTGATTAATTTAACTTTATACCATTATTATTTAAAACATTTTATCGATATCTTTAGGAACATTATCATTTTTAACAGCATTAATTATTTTATTTTCTTTTTCTTTAGATATATCTTTGCCAGTCATTTTACTTAATTCTTGAATTACTTCTCTTAAAGTGTTTTCATCTTTTAAATTACCCTCTTGAAGTTTCTTAGCTAAACCTAAAATGGTGTCTTTACCAACATTGGTTTTCTTTTCGATTTTTTTAAAAAAGTTATCTGAAAAATTAAACATATTATCAACCTCAAAATATTATATGAATATTAAAAAAAAAGGTTATTGTTTTAAGGAAATGTGTTGAAATGAAGAAAAGGAGACTTTATAAGCATGATAATATCAATGGGAGTTTTACAAAAAGATATCGATATTTATAGAAAAATGCTTGTTAGTTCTAAGTATATTGAAGAATTAAAAGTAGTCGATGAAATAATAGGATATTTAAAAATTGACACTATAGCTCTTTATTATCGTTATCAAATGGTTTTAAAGCAATTAGAAAACTTTAGTTATTATGAAGCAACTATTTTAAAACGATTAGAAAATGAACGATATCATAATACAGTAAAAAGCTTAAGTGAAAAACATTCTTCTCGTCATAATGTCATAACATTTTCTAAAAAAAGATTATAGCAATTTATTTCACTATAATCTTTTTGATTTGTTCTAAATTATTAATATCTATTTTTTCTTGCTCACCAGTAATCATATTTTTTAAATTGAAATAATTATTATTGACTTCATCTTCACCCAAAACAATAACATAAGGGATGTTTTCTCGATTAGCAAATTCAAAACTTTTCTTTAGTTTCCGATCATTCATTTCAATATCGACTTTATAACCTAATTTTCTTAGGTTGTTAGCTAAAATTAAACTTTCTTTTTTAGTATTCATCGGTATAACATAAATATCAATTAAAGATTTATTTTTAAATTGTTCTCTTTTTCTTAATATTTCATAGATTGCGGACAATCCGAAACTGATTCCAACTGCTGGATACTCATTACCATCATTGATAAAGTCAGTAATCATATTGTCATAACGACCACCACCACCAATGCTACAAGTTAATTCTTTAGAATATGCTTCAAAAACATTACCAGTATAATATTCTTGACCGCGAGCTAAAGTAGCAACAAATTTAGTTTTGTCTTGAATACCTAATTTAACAATATATGATTCTAATTCTTTAATTTCTTCTAAGCCTTTTTTTATTAATTCATTATTAGTATTTTCATATAACTTATTTAATTCATTAATATTTAATTTAAATATATTTAATAAATTTAATGCTGTTTGTTGTAATACACCAATTTTATTGAACTCTTCAATTATTTCAGCTTCACTTATTTTTTCTAATTTATCGATAATTGTAATAACACTAGAAACTAATTCATCATTTATATTTTGTTCTTTGATAATTCCTGACATTAAATTACGACTGTTATATTTAATTAAAACATCAATATCTAATTTGTCACATCCATCAAGAAATAATGAAATTATTTCAGCTTCAATCAATTGACCAGAAATACCGACAACATCGACATCACATTGAATAAATTCACGATCTCTTCCTGTTTTTACTGGACCATCTCTAAAAACTCGACCGATTTCATATCGTTTGAATGGTAATCTTAAATCTTTAGTTATAGCGATACATTTAGCAAAAGGTACTGTTAAATCATATCTTAATCCTAAATTTCTATTTCCTTGATCAGTTAATTTGTATATTTCATTTAATATATCATTATTTTCGTCGTATTTACCAGCTAATAAGTCGTAATAACATAAAATTGGGGTTTCTAAAGGTTGATAACCATATTTTTCAAAAACTTCTTTTAAAGTATCATTGATATAATTTCTAATTTTTTGTTGTTCTGGCAAATAATCATAAGTTCCTTTAACATTTTTTAATTCGATTTTTCTTTTCATAAATTCCTCCTTAAAAAAACTATACAGTTGCCTGTATAGTCTTATATTTACAGGCAACAAGCAACACAAATAGCACTTGTGCCTACATAATTTTATGTATTAACAAGTGCGACTATTATGATGATGTTGTCTATTTAATTTTTTCATAATAATCTCTCCTCAATGCCTTGATTATATCATTAAAACTTAAGTGTGTCAAATACTATTTATATATTCTAGGTATTCTTTTACCAACATTACAAATAACTTCATATTCGATAGTATTTAAATGTTTAGCTATTTTTTTAATATGATTTATATCTTTAATTACTTCTACTTTATCGCCGATTTCAACATTATCATCAATTTTTACAAATAACATATCCATACAAATATTACCAATAATCTCATATTCTTTATTATTAATATAGACCGTTCTTCCTTTATTTGCCCTTATAATTCCATCACCATAGCCAATTGGAACGATAGCTATCTTTTCTTTTACCTTAGCTTGATAAGTTCCATCATACCCAACTGTATCTCCAGGTTTTAAATTTTTAATTAAAATAACTTCGCTAATTAATTTAAATGTTGACTTAAGTGGTAAAGACTTAGAAGTAAAACCATACATAATAATACCTAAGCGACAACCATTAACAAAGGGTAACTTAGGATATAAAACAGTCGCTTCGCTAGCAGTAATATGAACAATAGGGATATTTTTTAAATCGATGTTTTCGGTTAAATATTTAAATTTTTCAAACTGCTTTTCAGTAGTTTTTTTATCATTAGCCTTATAAATATGGGTATATATTCCTTCGAGAAAAATATTTTTATTATTCTTTATTTTATTATATACTTCTTCTAAATCCTTTTCGTTATCGATTCCAAGTCTTTTCATTCCAGTATCAACTTTTAAATGAACTTTTAAATTAGAAATATTATTTTTTTCTACTTCATTATAATAATCTAAACTAGGAATAGTTATTGCAATATTGTTTTTTACACAAATATCTAAATATTTAGGGGAAATTATTCCTAAACATAAGATAGGAATATTTTTAATACTTTTTCTTATTAATAAAGCTTCTTCTAAACTAGATACAGCTAAATAATTACAACCACCTTCTATTATTGCTTTAACTACTTTATTACTGAAATGACCATAACAATCAGCTTTTACAACTCCAAAATAATATTTATATCCAGGGTAATTATTAATTATTGTTGTTACATTTTCTTTGATATTTTTTAAATTAACTTCGACATATGTATTTCTATAAATCATTTTAATCACCTTTTATTAAAAAATAAAAACCCTATTAAGGGTTTAAATTTTAAATGGTCGGGAAAACAGGATTTGAACCTGCAACCCCCTGGTCCCAAACCAGGTGCTCTACCAAGTTGAGCCATTTCCCGATTAGATGGTGCGCTCGAAGGGATTCGAACCCCTGACCTTTTGGTTCGTAGCCAAACACTCTATCCAACTGAGCTACGAGCG
>CALVVR010000015.1 GCA_944363915.1 uncultured Bacilli bacterium
ATAAACAAATTTCTACAATTATCAAAGATCTTAATCCACCAACTCTATCTATTCCTGGAATTGGTGTAATTTCTTGTGCTTCAATCATTTCAGAATTTGGAGATGTTTCTAGATTTTCTAATGCTGCAAAGATGTTATCTTTTGCTGGTTTAGAACCTGGCATTATTGAATCAGGTACAATGTCTTCAAAAGGTAAAATGGTTAAGCATGGTTCTGGATATTTAAGGTATTCACTTATGAATGTCGCCTTAACAGTTATTAGATATAACAATACTTTTTATGACTATTACTACAAGAAAATATCTGAAGGCAAATGTCATAGAGTTGCTTTATCTCATGTTTGTAAAAAACTTATAAGAGTTATTTACATTCTTGAAACTAAAAATATCCAATTTAATTCGTCTTTATTGAAATAATTGACTTATCAATTTTTCAAAAATTTCACTTTGTGAAATCTTTTTGGCGTGGAATTATTTCCAATTTTATTTTTTTAAGAAAAACTATTGACTTTTCATAGTTAGCCTTTCTTTAAGCCTATTTTGTTTATGACAAAATATTTAACCCCCTAGGTATTTTGACGCAAACATCAAAATTACCTTGTGGGCTAGGGATTCCCTAGAACCCTTTTAAGACTTATTCCATATTGTTTTAAAACTTCGTAATAAAACAAAATTACATAAGCCTTATAAAATGTTATCCTACTTACAAAATTACTTCGTAATTTCATAATGTGCCACACATTTTATTCTTCTTCATAGAGCAGTTCCTTTTTAACAGGTTTAACACCTATTTCAATAGGAACAGGTTCTTTCATATAGATAACACAATCATTGCTTTCATCAGGTATATAATCAAATGCTGAATTAACATCTTCCATTTGAAATTCATCTTTTCCTCTAATATAAATAATTCCATATTTATATTCTTTCATTTTTATATCAGGATCTATCTTACAATAATCTTCTAAAGGGAATACTCTAACAATAGCACGATTATCGTGTATAAAGTTGAAATAGAATATTCTATCTTCTACATAATAAATTGCTTCTTCAAAGCCTACATTATAATATTGTCTTAATCTCATTATGTGTTTTCCAACTTCTTCTTCAGGAAGATAATTACTAAATCTTAAATGACCTACTAAATTTCCAAATAATGCAGGGCTTTTAACATCAATATAACCAGCATCAAATAGTTCATTACAAGGTTTACAAATTGATTCTCTAAAATTGACATTATCTACATAGATATAATCGTTCATCATGCCTAGTTTTATATCATCAACATAATTCATAATTAGGTTTGCTTTTTCTTCTCTTGTATAGTTTTTCCAAGTTTTAGTTTTTTCTTTATATTCCTTTTCTAACTTAACTTTATTGATATAATCAATATCTCTTTTTAGAAGAATATCTTGTGGAGTAAAGTTTAGTTCTTCACTAGTTTCAGTATCATTTAACTCAGCTTTCAATTTACTGATAGCATCTTCAACGATTTTCTTTTCAGCATTATATTCTTTTAAATCGAATGCTCCTGAGATATACGCTTTTCTAATTCTTTCTAATCTATCATTCTGCTTTTTAATCTCTTTTTCTAGTTCTTCTTTAGGCTCGTCAAACTTTTGCTTAATCATTGGTAGAAAAAATTGATTAACAACACTATCATATTCAACTAATTCATCTATAAAATTATTAAAATATTCTTCAATAGTCTTTTCTTTAATAGTTATCTTACAATCATTACAATAATAGTAATAATAAGTATTACCATTTTTCTTTGTAGTTGCTTTACCACCTAAAATACGATTACATTTAGGACAACATAGTTTTTGTAAGAATAAATAGGTTAAAGTTCTTTGATAACTTCTTGAGTTTCTTTTCTTTTGTGCTTGACAATCTTCCCATTTATCTTTATCAATAATTGGCTCAACTACATTAGAGTAATATGTTGGATGTTTTGTTCTTTTTCCGTGTACAAAATCGCCTTTATAAATCTCATTTTCAAGTATTGCTAGAATAGTAGAATCTCTCCAATTCGTTTTACCTAATACTTTTTCGCTATTTAAAAGATTACTAATTTTTTGATAAGAATAGCCATTATAATATAAATCAAATATTCTTTCTACAACATCTTTAGTAGAATAATCAATAACTAATCTTTTATCTTCATGTTTATATCCTAAAGGTGCTTGATTTGGTATATGCCCTTGCTTAATTGCACCTGCTAAACCTATTTTAGTTCTCTCACTAGTTCTTTCTATTTCATTTTGAGAAACACTCATTAAAAGTCTTGATACCATTTTACCATTTGCATTGGTTGTATTGATTTCATCATTAGCACAATCTAGGTAAGCACCATTTTCATCAAGAAAAGTCATTAGCTTTTCCCAATCAAAGATACTTCTTGTTATTCTATCTAATTTTAAGGCTACTATTGTGTTAATTTTCTTGTTTTTGATATCTTCCTTTAATCTTTCAAATTCAGGTCTTAAATTACCTGTTTTAGCACTTATTCCAGCATCCGTATAATAATCTACAATCTCATAACCTTTAAACCTACAAAATATCTCTAATCTTTCTTTTTGTTCTGGTAAACTAAAGCCTTCACGAGCCTGATCTTCAGTTGATACTCTCATATAAAGTCCACATAATTTCTTTTCTTCCATCTATACATCACTCTCCTTTTTCTAACAAAAAAGGTGTCAAAAGTATTAAGTGCTTAATACTAATGACACCTCTTTAAGTATAAATTATTATAAAATATACCTTTCTTCATCTATTTAACCCCCTTAAATAGACACGAAATCTCTTGATGAATATTCTATCACTTTTTAAAGAAATGTCAATTCTTGTCAAATTAAATACCTTTCAAATAATCTTCTAACTCTGACAATTTAATTTTTTGAGAAAAATTTCTAATATAAATCTCATTAGAATAATTAAAAGCAAGAAATGTTATACCTTTAATGATTATCTTGTGTGGTTCTATATATGAAAGATTAGTTTTATCTATTTTATGAATACTGCCATTTACAAAAGTAGGAGTGGTATGTGAAAACTCACAAATAAACTCTAATCTTTGTTTTAAAGATTCTTCAATTGTAATTTCTTGCTTAATAATGTTTATCATAGACACCATCCTTTCTTGGTAGGATGATTTTCCATATAACGAAAAAATCAACCCAAATTGAGTTGATATTTATATATAAAGTTCGAATAGTTCGAACAGATTCGTCACTGGTGCTTGTGGTGGGAATCGAACCCACATGACATAAGCCACACGATTTTGAGTCGTGCGCGTCTACCAATTCCGCCACACAAGCAATTAATAAGATTATATCATATAATCTTATTTTTTGAAATAGTTTTTAGCTATCTTCGCTATATTTTGAATTATATAAATCTTTTATACTATCATCTTTAGTAATTTCAATACTAGGTAAATCATTAATTGATTTTAAACCAAAATAATCTAAAAATAAATCCGTTGTTCCATATAACACTGGACGACCAGCAGCTTCACTTCGGCCGATTTCACAAATTAAGTTTTTATAAACTAATCTTCTAATGATATATGAACTACTTACACCTCTAATTTCATCAACCATAAGTCTTGTTACCGGTTGATTATAAGCAATGATAGCTAAAGTTTCTAAAGCCGCTTCAGTTAACACATCGCTATCATTTAAATCAACTAATTTTTGAATATATTCTTTATTTTCTCTTTTAGTTATTAATTTTAAACGATTGCCTAAAATAGTTAATTCAATTCCTCTATCAATATTGCCGTAACTAAGATTTAATTGTTCAACAGTTTTATTTAATGTGTCATCATCAATTTCTAATATTTTTTTTATTTCATCGAAACTTAGTCCTTCATCACCGACAACAAATAACAAACTTTCTAATATAGAAATAAAATTCATAATTACACCTCACATAGCAATATATTTTCAAAATTATTTTCCTGAACAATTTGTAATTCATTATTTTTAGCTAAAACTAAAATCGATAAAAAAGTAACAATGATATAACTTTTTGTTTTAATATCAAACAAATCAGTAAAAACAATTTTTTTATTTTTTTTAAGTAAATCTTTTATTTCTTTACTTCTTTCAGTTATCGAATATTCTTTCGTTGCTATTTTAGTACTAAGTGGTTTATTAGCTTCTTGCCGATTTAGAAATTGTTCAAAAGCTTTTAATAAGTCATTTATATCAATATCTGTAGACAAATTAGGATTGATTTGATATTCACTAATGTCACTAGATCGTTTAGTGTAATATTGTTGTCTATCTAGTTCTAATTCGTGAAATTTAGAAGTTATTTCTTTATAGTTTTGATATTCAATTAATCTTTGAATTAATCTTTGTTTAGGATCTTCTTCATATTCATCATCCTCAATTTCTGGTTTTGGTAATAACATTGAGGCTTTCATTTCAATTAATTCAGCTGCCATAACTAAATATGAACTAGCAATATTTAAATTTAAATCTTCCATTTTTTGGATATAATCTAAATACTGATTTGTTATTTCTTCTATTTTGATATCATAAATATCAATATTAGATTGTTTAATCAAATGAAGTAATAAGTCTAATGGCCCTGAAAATTTATCAATTGTAAAACAATAATCCATTTTATTACCTCCTTTAACTTCATTAATTATAACAAAAAAAGATAAAAAAATCTATTCTTTATCTTTTGACAGTTATCATTTTTAAAAAATTATATACTTTAATATAAATTTCTTCCCAATTTTTTTCCAATTGATGATAAAACATATTTAAAGTGTTTTGATTTTCTGTTTTCCCAAAACATTCTAAATATAAAAAATTAATTTTATCAGGATCATTTTGAATTAATTTTAATTCTTTATAAATAAATTTTTTGATTTTATTTTCATTTCTCGTCCGAAAATACATTTGCTTTTTATCAGAAATGATATTATATTCTATTATTTGTGGTGATAAAGAATCACTATAATTTAAAACTTCAATTTCTTCTTCAACTAAAAGCTTACTATATTCTTTAATAAGACCATTTTTATCCATTTTAAAAGCAACTACTTCATTTTTATCAGTAGCTAAGAAACAATAATCTAAATAGTATGTATCTTTTTTATTAAAAACTTCCGTTTTTCGATAAATTTTAGTTAAAAAATTACTATTAACTATAATTTTTTTATTAATCAGATTATATAAATCGAAACTATTTATAACAATAAAAGGTATTTTTCTTATGTGGAATATTTTATCTTCTTTATTCCATTCGAACATTTCATAAACTAAACTATTATAATTTAAAAAAATATCGTATATGTAATTCATCTTTTTCCTCCTTAGGTATGCTTAAAAATATTAAAATAATTCCAACAATTGCAATTAGACATTCTGGCTGTCTAATTATAAAGTTTACATATTCCCAAAAATTATACCCAATTGTCGTTAAATTAAGATAAATTATAATATAAATAGAACCAATTAAAGTTAAGCCAAATCCAACAAGAAAGAAAAAGAATCTCGCCATTAAATTCACCTATTTAATTTTATGAAAAAAGTTCTATCGAGTAGAACTATTCAAAACACTATATTTAAAATAATCTTTTTTTAATGTATTCTCACTTGCTGTAAATTTATTACTTAATATTTTATTTATCTCTTTGATATAATCTTCTGTAATACTATTATCTTTTAATTTATATTCATTTTTACTTGCTATATATATAGCTTTATCAGTCACCCAACTTCCTGTAGGAAATAAAGCGATTGTTTCTTCATCAGAAAATAAATCTTTACCAATATAATATCTTGGATCGTAATTTAAATCAAACAAGTTGGCTATCGTTGGCAAAATATCAAAAGTACTAGCTGTTTTACTTATTACTTGAGGTTCAACTGTACTGTTATAAATAATAAAAGGCATCAAATCTTCATTTAAATATTCATATCTATCAACAGGAGAACGTTCAGCTAAATAATCAAAATCTAAATTATAAGGATGATGATCGCCAAAGATTACAATAACAGTATCATCTAATTTACCATCACTTTCTAAACTATCAATTAAGTATTCTAGACTTTGATCAAATTCAATGGCTTTGGCTAAATATCTTTTCATCGTTATTCCAGTATCTAAATCTTTGACTTTATCCCAATTTTTTCTAGTTGTTGCATCATCAAATTCATAAGAAAAATGCATAGATACTGTTATAATAAAGCTAAAGAATTTATCATTTTGAGTAAACATCGGATAAATTTTTTCCATTAATTTTAAATCGCTAGTCCAGCCACCACTGGTACTAAATCCTAATTTATCAGAATTATAAAAGGTTGAGCCCATATTTTGATGAAGTTTAGTTCTTGGATAATAATTATCATCCCAACCATGATATGAAGTAGATGTATAGCCAGAGGCATTAAATAAATTGAAAATACTTGAACTATAATTATTATTAACATAAGTAAATGGGGTACAAACTGAATTACTAGGAATAATTGAAGTCAAAGCAATAAATTCACTTTCCCCAGTTGTACAACTAAATTTAGGTGCATAATAATTATCAAAATACCATCCTTCTTTAGTTAAACGATATAAAGTTGGGGTTAATTCAGGATCAATTGCTGATAAATCTAAAGCTTCAACCATTATTAAAACTAAATTTTTGTCTTTAAAAATACCTGTATATTCATTCTTATCAGTAATTGATTGACTCATATAATATTGGTGCAGATTTTTAATAATTTCATCATCTTCATTATCGATTAATTTTTGCCATTCTGTATCATCAAAATATCTAGTATAATCGGTTGGTTCTTCTTCATTAGCTGTCGGTGGATCAATTTCAATTATACTATGAGTTTCATCGCCGTTAATAAAATATATTAAATCTCTTATTAAAAAGCGTAAACTGCCAAACTCTCGTAAGGAAATATCAATAAGAGTTGGTGCTTTATATAACTCTTTATTATTTTTTAATTGATTTTCAGGTGTAACATTTAATGTTAATAAAGATGCTATATGTAATATTATAATAACACCCATTATAATTAAACTATTCTTCCAATTAATTTTTTTATAAGTAAACCATTGTTTCTTCCAAACAAATAAAACTATTAAAATGATTAAAGGTAGAAAACATAGATAATACTCGATTCTTATACTAGAGATAAACGTTGCTACTTCATTTCTAATTCGATCAGCATCACCGCCACCGCCAAGCATACTTAAAGACATAAAATTACCCATAAAGTTTTTAAATCCTAATTGTAATAATGTATACAGTCCAAAAATAAACACGGTAATACATGTAAGTATTTTAGCAATTAATGGTTTAAAGATTGTATAAACAAAAGAAGTTATTAAACTTAAAACTAGTGTAAATAACATTATTCTTAACATTTCAAAATCAAAAAAACTATTAAAAGAAACTATTTTAAATAATATCTCGATAAAAAATAAACTTAAAAAATTCATTAGAAATATCTTTAAAAAGTATTTATTCATAAATCTCACTCCAATTATATTATATATCTTTTTTTTACAGTTGACAATATCAAAATATAATGTAAAATATAATTGGTGAGTTATGAAGAGGTTTAATATGATTGATGAAGAATTTACTTGTGAAAACTGTGGAAAAAAAGTAGATAAATTAAATTATACAGCACGTGATCATTGCCCATATTGTTTATATTCTAAACATGTTGATATTATGCCAGGCGACAGAAAAAATAAATGCTGTGGCTTATTAATACCAATAAGCATAGAAAAATATAAAAACACTTATAAAATTATTTATAAGTGTAACAACTGTGGACAAATCCATAAAAATATTATTGCTAATGATGATAATTTTGATGAAATATTAAAAATAATGCAAAAACCTAGTAAATACTAGGTTTTTAAAACTTCCAAATATCTTCATCTTCAGAAACCACTTCATTTTCTTTTTTATCAGTTGTTTCTGGTAAATTTGTAGGATTTATATTTTGTAATTCTTCAACTTGATTATCTTCTAAATTTTGGGGTTCTTCGTTAACGACTTCACTAACCGTATCGTTTTGAACAACTGAATTATCATTAGTTGTTGTATCATTATTAACAGTTTGATCAGATTGTTCTGTTAGTGGGGCAAATAAAGATTGATCAACAGTTTCATTAGCTATTGGTGCAGTAAATTGTTGATCATTTACTGTTGGTTGAACATCATCAGTTAATGGTGGCGTAAAAGTTACATCATTATTAACTTCATTTTCAGAATTTTTAAAATTCTTTTCGGCAACATCTTGACTTAATTCATTAATACCTTTGGCATCAACTTCGATTTTAGTAGGTTTAGACTCTTTATTTTTTTTCTTTTTCTTTTCAACAACTTTTTCGGTTTTCCATTTGCGACCAAAATCAGTCTTATCGGCAATATAACCAATAATTGCCATCAATATAACTACACCACCAACAATAAACCAAATATAATTATCTGTTATAAAATCCATATATAACTCCTCCTTATTCTTTAACTAATAATATCATTTTTTACAAATATTTTCAATAGTTTTTTAATTTTCTAAATAATCTTCACCTTTAAAAGGTTCAGTTCTTAATAAATCAAAATAATTATTTTGCCTTAAAACTTCATAAACAGCAATAGCAACACAGTTTGATAAATTTAAAGCTCGCACTTTATCAGTCATTGGAAAACGCATACAATGACTTAAATCTTGACTTAATATTTCTTTTGGAATTCCTGTGCTTTCTTTTCCAAAAATTAAATATATATCTTTATCTTTAAATTCGAATTCTGTAGGTGGTTTCTTACCATATCTTGTGAAATAGTAATAAGTCCCTGGGTTTTTGCTTTTAAATTCATCAAAATTATGATAAATTTGATAATCACAATTATTAATATAATTAACGCCACACCTCTTAATTGTTTTATCATCCATTTTAAAACCTAAAGGCTCTATTAAATGCAATTTAGAATTTGTTGCAACACAAGTTCGCATAATATTACCAGTATTTTGTGGTATTTCTGGTTCATATAAAACAACATGAATCATAATTCTGTTTGTTCCTTTTCTAAATCTTCTAACTTTACAACAGGTAAAACAATATTTTCCTGTTTACATAAATCCTTAAATGTTTCACGAAACTTATCTAATTCTTTAATAATACTATCTGGATAAATTTTGCGACTACTCTTTATGGCATTATAAAAATCTTCTACATCAACTTCTTTTTTATTATAATATAAGGCTGTTGAAAAGGCTTGTGATAATACCGATAAAGCAACATCAGGATACATAGCAGCAATGCCATAAACACGTTTAAATTCACTAGTTGCACTAACTATTGCTTTAACTAATAAACCTGTGACATATTCATTATACTTCGTCTTAATACCGGTTTGTTTTTCTAATTTAGGAATAGTTCCCATCAATATTTTCTCTGTAACTTCTTCATTAGGCTCTAAAACATCAATTTTTTCAAATCTTCTTAAGAATGCTCTATCTCTTAAAATATAAGTTTCGTATTCAATAGATGTTGTAGCACCAATAACTTTAATGTCTCCCCGATCTAGTCCAGACTTTAAAATATTAGCTAAATCCATTGGTCCATCATCTTTACTACCAATTAAGGTATGGATTTCATCGATAAACAAAATAATTTTTTCTAAACTTTTTAATTCTTCAATTAATTGATTAGCAACCAATACTTCTCGTCCATCAATAGTCATAGTACCTAATAAAGATGTTGAATTTAAACGAACAATTCGATATCCTTTCAAAGCATCTGGTACTTCATTACGTTGTATTAAATATGCAATTCCTTCAACAATCGCTGTTTTACCGATTCCCGGCTTACCAACTAATAAAACTGATTTTTCAGGGGTCAATAAAATAACAATTGCTCTTTTTATTTCTTCATCACGAGCAATAGCTGGATTAGTTATATATTCTTTTTTGGTTAAATCATCACCATATGAGTCAATTACACTATACATAACTATTCACCTATATATCCAAGTTGTTCTAATTTATTAAGAACATCTTTATACTCACCAGCACCGACAATTCGATTATGAGTTCCTGTTTCCTCGCCATTTTTAATAAATATAGTTGTTGGAGTATAACTATAAACAAATTTACTATAAACTTTAGATGATTCTTCGTCTGATAAAGTATTCAAATCTAAGAAGAATATTTCAATATCATTTTTAGTTATAATATCACGCATAGTTTCCTCATAAGCATCACAAGCCGTACAAGTAGATGAACCGATTACTAAAACAAAATCATCTTTATTATTTAATTTAGCATCAAGGTCAGTATAAGATAAATATGTATAATCTTTCCTTCCACAACCAGTAAACAATAATAATCCTACTAAACATAATAATATTTTTTTCATAACATCACCTTCTACATTATACAATAAAAAAAGACTTATTTCAAATCTTTTTTATTATATATTATAATTTGCTCTGGTTGTAAATAAATTTTTTTATTTAAACGATTTAAATTTTCCCAACCGACTGGCAAACTTTCTAATAATTCGGCAATTGTTTCATCATTATTGACAATATATATTCCAATATTTTCCTTTGGAATTAATAATCTTTGATTAGGGTAAATATAATCATCACCATCTAGGCCATTTAATAATTCAAGTGTTTTAGTATCCGTATTATATTTTTGGGCAATACTATATAAATTATCCCCTTTCTTAACTATATAAGTTTGATAAAAATTATCTTGTTTAGGTACAATCAACAATTGCCCTGGCATAATATCACCTAACTGACCATTTAATTCGATAAGCTCATCAATGCTTATATTTAATTTTTTTGCAATATCGTTTAAAGTCTCTTTGTTTAAAACCTCATATATACTATACATATTTCACCTCAATATAGTATATTCAAAACAATATAAAAGTACAAAAAAAGCGCTTATACTAACGCTGTTTTTATTTCGACCACGTTTTTAGCTTGAAGACCTTTGTCAGTTCTAACAAGTTCAAATTCGACATATTGTCCTTCGACTAAAGTTTTATAACCTGGCGATAAAATAGATGAATAATGAACAAATATATCTTCATTTTCTTTATATTCAATGAATCCAAATCCTTTTTCATTATTAAACCATTTTACTTTACCTTTCACAATCTCAAATCTCCCTTCTAGTAATTTCCTTACATTTTTATTATAAAATAGTGATTGTCTAAATTCAAGAAATTTAATCATACAAAATTCGACATATTTCGACAACAAAACATTTAAAAAGCATATTCTCAAAAAAATATGCTTAAACCGAAATACTTTGATTAATCAAGATAACATTTTTCGCTTGTAAACCCTTATCTGTTTCAACAAGATCAAAACTTACTATGTCACCTTCATTTAATGTTTTATGACCTTTTAAAACGATCGAAGAATAGTGAACAAATATATCTATATTGTCTTTATATTCAATGAATCCAAATCCTTTACGGTCATTGAACCATTTTACTCGTCCTTGCAAATTTAAAGCTCCTTCCTACATGCTGGTTTTTATATTATCACATTTTATAAAAAAAAATACATAATCTGTCTGGAAACATCATTAGACTGTCTAAGCAAGTTTGCGCACATAAGTTATAGTTTGCAATTTGTTTTCTAGTCTTATTTTCAATATTTTTAAGCCAATATTCAAATTAATTAATCTTAATATGGTAAGCTTATTTTAGAGGTTATAGTAATGAAAAAAATAGTAGTAGATAAATTGATGAATTTGATTAAAGAAAATGGCCAATACGACGATATAAAATTGGCTGAAATAAGATATGGTTTGGAAGGATTATATTTAACTTTTTCTAAACTGATTGTTATTTTCTTATTAGCCTATTTACTAGGAATAATAAAAGAAGTAATTATTTTTTTAATTATTTATAATATTATTAGAGCAACTTCATTTGGACTTCACGCAACGAAAAGTTGGATTTGCTTAATATCTTCAACAATCATTTTTATCGGATCACCTATTATCTGTGAATATTTATCAATAGACAATAATTTAAAGTTAATAATAGGGCTTATTTTAATTTTATTTATTTATAAAAATTCACCTGCAGATACCTATAAAAGACCAATTGTAAACAAAAAAAGACGATTATTTTTTAAATATCTATCAACATTTATTGCAATTTCTTTTGTGTTTATTTCAATATTAATAAATAATAACTTTTTAAGTAATTGTTTTATTATTTCTTTACTAGTTCAGTCATTGATGATTTCACCAACTGTTTATAAAATATTTAATTTACCATATAACAATTATATTACTTATTTAGCAAATAATGATATTTAAATATACTTTTGTATATTTAGATATATAGGAATAAAGGAGGGAAGTATTATGGCATTTATCACATCAATTTTAGCTACATTTGGTTCATTTGTAGCAAATATGGGTAGTCAAGCTTGTTTAATTGTAGTTGTAGATGAACCAGAATGTCCAAAAAGTTTAATCAAATAAAAGTGTAGAACATTAAACTACATTCAAGCTATTAACAAATAAAATTGTTAATAGTTTTTTTTATAATATTTTCACAAAATAAGCTTTTTAGTATTAAAACACTAATACTCCTCACCATTGAATATCAATATTGGGAAAATAAAATAGTTATTTTCTTTTAATTTTTGAAAAAATAACTTGTTAGTTTATTGTGGTGTACCTTTTTACGAGCTATTAAAATTATTTGCTTTTTCTTATTTTTTAATGTGCTTTTTTATACAAAAAATCAAATCTTTCGATTTGATGCTATAGTTATTTAGAATTTTTTGTTCTAAACAATATTATTTTCTCAAAAATCTGTTTTTATTTTAATTATTTGTGTAAATATGTTGTTTATAATTTTAACTTCATTAATTATATTATCATTTTCATTAACTATCTTTCTAAGTAAATTTAGACCATAACCATGACCTTTTCCTTTCGTAGTATAACCTTTATTAAAGATTTTATTCGCATCAATTTCTCCAATAAAATGATTAGAAATTTCGATAACAAAATCTTCATCCATATACATAGATATTAATATTTCTTTATTTGCCTCATTCAATTTAATTGTTGCTTCAATAGCGTTATCTAGTATTATACCTATAATTCGACAAATGTCATAATTCATTTTAGAAGGAATAGTTGAAAAATCCATTTTTCTTACTTCATTTGAAACGTCTAAAATAAGATTAATATTCTTTTCTTGTATTAGTAGCATCTTCTGATATATTAATCCTTGTAAGCCACCGGAAGGTATTTTTTTAGCTTGATTATATAAGATTTCATTATCTTCTCTTTTATCTTTAATTATTTCATCAATATAGTTTATGACATCTTTGTCCTTTTTTTCAATCATTGATTTAATTACTAATAATTGATTTTTGTTCTCGTGATTACTTACTCTTTGATAATCCAACATTTTTTCATACTCATTTAAGTTAGATAATAATGCCTTGTTTTTCTCTAAATACATTAGATTTTTCTTTTTTTCAAACATAAATACAATCAAAATAATAGAATATATTATTATAAATATTACATTTATAAATGCTATTAACGTATTACTCTCAGTTATATAATTAGAAGTTAATAAAAAATTTAATGTAACTAAAAAAAATAATAAAATTAAATACACAGTTATATAGTTTAGTCTATCAAACATTTTTACTATTTTTTTGATTTTTGTTCGAACATACCCTATTTCATATATGAAAATTGAAGTTAAACATATAATTAAATTAATTACCGTTAAAAATAATGTGTTATTAATTGAAAAATTTAAAAGATTAATAGATAATAAAGAAAAAAGTACCATATAAAAAAGTTCGGATATAAAAGCGATAAATTGTTGAATAATGGAAGCGATAAATGTTTTAAAAAGAGATTCTTTAAATATTAAAGATGAAAATAAGCTAATTAAAATCGTAATGCTGAAAAATCTTAAAAAACTATTTACAAATATATAATTAATTATGCACAATATCATTAACAAAAGTAGATAAATAATATTTATAAAATTTAAGACAATTTTTTTGTTTAAAATTCTACTTTGAAGATAAATAGCCGTTAATATAACAAAAACACTAGATAAAAAGTATATTTTAATAACTTCTAACATTTTTGACTAACCCCTTTTTTGTAATTATCAGATACTAAATAACTAGTATCTCCATTATCAAATAATATAGATTTATTTTTCTTATCAATTTTAACAACTCTATCTTCATTAATTAAACAAGCACGATGACTATAAACTAATGATCCGCCTGCCATTTCATTTAAATCTGCTAACGTTTTTCCTACTTTATAAACACTATTTATAGTTTTGATTAAGCATTTTCTTTCGATATTATCATGAGTAATATACAAAATATCCTTAATTGGGATAATATAGATAGCATTATTATCTATAATTTTAATTACTCTTTTTTTACCAATATAAGATAAAGATTTCATAATAGCTTCTTTTACTTTAGTTTCAAAATTATCAAATTTACAAATAAAAGTTAATGCCATTAATTGTTCTTTAATAATAATTGAACTTAGTTCTTCATGAGCAGTTATAAAGATAATAACACTATCTAAATCATTTTTCCGAATTAATCTTGCCATGTCAATTCCAGATGCTGATTGTGTTTCAATATCTAAAAAGTATATTTTATTAGGAAGTTGTTCATCTACTAATCGTTTAAATTCGCTATTATAATCACTAAAAATATGAGTTTTATATTCTAATTTATTGTTCATCATTATTTTATTAATTATATTTTCTACTTTTTTAGTTATTTCTTTAAAATCATCAACTACTATAAAATTAATCATATAAACTCCCTTCTCGTGGTTTGCAGTACGTTAATAATTTTACCATATTTTTACATTTTTTTCAATTATTTTAAAGAAAAAACTAATTAATTTTTAAAATTAACTTTTTTTATAATAAATTAGCTATTTGATTAATTATAAAACAGAGAATGATACCAATAATCGTAGGAAGTAAAAACGATAATATGGTCCATTTAATACTCCCCGTTTCTTTTTTTATTGTTAAGCATGTTGTTGAACATGGAAAATGACAAAGTGAAAAAACTAACATACAAATAGCTGTTATAATCGTCCAGCCATTATTAATCAAAATCTGACTTAAACTCTCTAAACTTTCAAACTCTATTAGTTGACCTGTTGACAAATATATCATTAACATAATTGGTATAACTATTTCATTAGCTGGAAATCCTAAAATAAATGATAACAATATAACACCATCTAAACCAATTGCTTTAGCAAAAGGGTCCAAAAAATTAGCAATATGGTTTAATATAGGCAAATTATTAATATTGATATTTCCTAATATCCAAATCAAAGCTCCAGCTGGTATTGCAATTGTAATGGCTCTTCCTAATACAAATATTGTGCGATCAAAAATTGAACGAATAATAACCTTACCAAATTGTGGTCGACGATAAGGTGGTAATTCTAAAGTAAACGATGAAGGAATTCCTTTTAAAATTGTTTTAGATAAAAAATAAGATACTAAAAAGGTCAAAACAAATCCTAATAATATGACTAAAGTTAAGATTAAAACGCTTAAGAAAGTATTTTTTGAGTTTATCCCTACAAAAAATATTGTAATAATTGTTATCATAGTTGGAAAGCGACCATTACATGGAACAAAAACATTGGTTAAAATAGCAATTAATCTTTCACGTGGAGAATCGATAATACGAGCTCCGCTAACGCCTACTGCATTACAGCCAAATCCCATACACATAGTTAAAGCTTGTTTGCCACAAGCACAACACTTTTTAAAAACACCATCTAAGTTAAAAGCAATTCTAGGTAAAAATCCTAAATCTTCTAATAAAGTAAATAATGGGAAAAAGATAGCCATTGGTGGCAACATTACTGCTATTACCCAAGTCAAAACCCGATAAATACCTGACATTAAAATTCCGATTAACCAATCAGGACTATTTAAAAATTCTAAAAATCTTGTCAGATATTGTTCAATATAAGAAAACATATCAAACAATAAATTAGATGGATAATTTGCGCCTTTTATAGTTAACCAAAAAATACAAAATAACATTACTAACATAGTAGGGATTGCCCAAATTTTACTAGTTATTATTCGATCGATTGTTTGATTTTTAAGATTATAATTTTTATTTTCAAAACTTACTACTTCTTTACTTATTTCTTCTGACTTTTTTACAATTGTATTAACAATTTCATCTTTAACATTAAAATTTAATTCTTTTTTTATTAATATGATTTCATTCTTTATTTCTTTGTTTTCTAATAAATCACAATTTAAATAATCGGTTATTTTTTGATATAAATCTTTATTAAAATTTATCAAGTTAATAGCTATCCATCGAGGATCAAGGTTTCTAGTTTTACCATTTAATTTAGCAACTAAATTAGCAATTGTCGTTTCTAATTTTTCACTGTAACAAATTTTATACGAATTAAATTCTTTATTTTCTAATTTATCTAACAATTTGTTTAATCCATTTTTACTTCTTGCACTCGTGCCAACTACTGGTACTCCTAAAATTTGTGATAATTTATCTAGATCTATTTTTATTTTTTTCTTTTTAGCTTCGTCAAGAAGATTTACACAAACTATTACCTTATCAGTAATTTCCAAAGTTTGTAACACTAAATTAAGATTTCTTTCTAAACAAACTGCATCGCAAATCACAATAACTAAATCATATTTATTAAAACAAATAAAGTCTCTTGCAACTTCTTCTTCCTGTGAATGCGCAATTAAAGAATAGGTCCCTGGCAAATCATAAATTTTATAATTTATATTGTGATAAGCAAAGCAACCACTAGCGTTACTGACTGTTTTCCCTGGCCAATTACCAGTATGTTGATGAAGACCTGTTAAAGCATTAAAAACGGTACTTTTGCCCACATTGGGATTTCCAGCTAAAGCAATTATTTTCATATTAAATCCACCTCAATATTTTGACTATCTTCCTTTCGGATCGCTATAACAGCACCTCTTATTAAATAAGCTAAAGGATCATTAAATGGACTTTCTAAAACACATTCAATATAAGTTCCTTTAATTAATCCCAAATCCAGCAAGCGCCTTTTAATATTGTCGTTGGTATTTAATTCTTTAATAATGGCTTTATCGCCTACTTTCATATCACTTAAAAACATAAACATCTTTTCCTCTCATATTAATTAAAAAGCCCCTTTTGCTTAATATTATATGCCAAGAAAAAAGGACTGTTTGGGCACACAAAAATTTTTATAATAAAGTGTTGATAATATTTAAATCAAAAAAAACACGATTTGATCGTGTTAAATTATCAATTCTTATTTAATAGATTAGCTTCTTTTAAAATATTATAAATACAAGAATAGCTACGTCGACTATAAAACTTACAAAATCTTCTAATACTTACTCTGGTTCTTTTATATAAACTAATTATATAATCTTTTTCCTTTTGACTAATTTTATTTATTGGCTCTTTATCTTTATTGCCATGTTCAAAATTAATTTTTCCGTCTAAAATTTCCTTTTTTAATTTCAATATATATTTAGGGTGGTAACCAGTTATATTGGCAATTTCTACATAAGTAAGATATGTTTTACCTCTTAATTTGTCAGCGATCAATTTAGCAGCTTCTATTTTTTTATTCATACAAATCACCATTGTAATTATATCATAAAAGTAATATTTTCACAAGATAATAAAGTTGTATCTTAAGATTATACTGTATTTATTTTAATAATTTAATATAGATATTTAAAAATCTCGTTTTTATATTAAAAACGAGATCTAATTATTCAATGCTTATAATTTCATTTATATCAGATTTTTTGTAAATTATTTCTATATTATCACCAGTAGCTAAAAAAGGTAAAATATTTTGATTTACTTTTAAAGATACACGATAAATTTCATTATCTGATTGCAAATAATAATAAGTTGTTCCATCTAAAACAGCAGTTTTTATCGAGTCAACAGTGATTTTTTTGGATATTTCTTCACCACTTGTAATGCTACCACCTAAATAATTTTGAGCAGCTTTAACAATTCCTTCAGAAACATCTGTAACAACGACTTTTTGATAATCAGTGTAATCAACAAAAGCATACATTTTAACTAATCCGGCATTGTCTTTTAAACTCATCAAATAAGTTGGTTTGCTATCTAAATTAATTAATAATGGAAAAGTTGAAACATAATTCATTTGCTGAACTTGACCTTCTGCCGATGCCATTGCAGAAGTTTCTTCAGCACCTGCCACATCATAAAATTTAGTTTCTTTAGTCCGCATATTAACAAGAACAAAGCCAATATTTGAGCCATCACTAGAAACAGAAGTAATACCAGTATATAAGTATACATCATTATTCATAGTCAAATAGTTATATCCTGTTGTTGTTCGAACAACATCTTTTTGTCCAAAAAGAGAATTTAAAAAGCCATTTTTGTATTTTCCCCAACTATTTAATTGTTCAATTATTAAATTAGCTGAATAAACATGATCGACCCAAGTTGGAATTTCTTCCACTTTATATTTTTTAGAAGTTCCATCAATAGGATTTAAAATCACTACTCCAGTTACTTCTTTTTTTAATCCTACCCCACTATATTTCAATGTTTCAGCTATCCAATAAGGATTTCCTTCATCATCTATTTCAAAATTAACTTCACCAAATATAGTAAACGGATAACTTATTCTTAATTTTCGATATAAATTTTCAAAAAAGAAACTTGATGGCATATATTTCATGCCTTCTTCTAATCTAATTAAATTAGATTCACCAGTAACTGAATCAACTGTAATATAACCAGCAACTCCTTTGTTACGATTGGAAAAATATTTGATTAATCCCGCATATTCTAAAGGTGTTACTCTAATTATATCGTTATTATAATTAATTTGAGTATAGTTATTTGAAACTTCAAATTGTGAAACTAAATCAGTCATTTGCCCCATAACCTTATCTCCTAATTTAATAGAAGAATTTTTATCTAAGAGTGGTAAATTATTAAAATCAACTGGCGGAACATCTTCATTAAAATTACTATTTGTTACATTAATTCTTTCATAATAGCTTTTAGAACTAAACAAAGGTGAATTTATAATATTAATAATAAAAATTAAGCCAACAATAATTGGAATACTTCCTAAAACAATATAATTAATACGATTTTTTTGAACTTTTTTATTATTAATTATTGTTTCAAAACTAATATTATTAGAAAACATAAGAAAAATAAGAAAACAAAAAATAATAATTAAAAACATAAATAACCAAAAACTAGGATCACTTAAATTAATTGGTGGCAACATAAAATAATACAAAACAAATATAAATATTAAACAAAATGATATTTTTAATAAATTTTTTTTCATAAATTCTCCTTTTTTAAACTCTATTTTTATTTTATATGTTCTTTGATAATTTGTCAATTTATTAGTTGTATATTTATTTTTTTTATTATATAATGTTAATGGTGATTAGATTGAAAAAAATTACAATTATAAATTATTCTAATGATAATTCATTATTTAGTTCAATATTATTTTTACTTTTCGGTATTATATTGTTTACTAATCCTGGTGATATTTTAAAATTCATTTCTTATATTGCTGGAGGAAGTTTAATTTTAATTGGTATATTTAATATTATTAATTATCGAAGAATACTTAAAAAATTAAATATTGAACAAAAATCAAAACTAATTAGTGGAATTATATTAATTACTTTAGGTTTAATTGCAATTTTATTTTCATCTTTAATTGAAACAACAATTAGATTAATTTTTGGAGGTTGGATAATTTACAGTGGAATTATGCGATTAATTGAAGTTTTAAACAATAAAGAAAATTCAGTTTCATTTGTTGCTAGATTGATTGTATCAATTTTACTTATTATTTGTGGATTATATGTTGCATTAACTGATTTAGTATATTCGATGATCGGATTATTTATTATTATATATGCAATATTAGATATTATTGGATATATTTTTTATAAAAAAGAATTCAAAAAAAATGATGTTTTATAAGGCATCTTTTTTATATACAACTATTAATTATATAATTATAAATGTTATTAGTAGTAGATATATTATAATGTAAGCCATCGCTACTTGGTACAATATTTAAATTATTATAAGTATCGCAATAACTTAAATTTGATAAATTTGAACTTGCAATAAGCGAATTCATTTTTTCATTAAAACTTTCAACACCGGAAGTATAAGCGTTACTTTTTCCATCTGTAACCGGATTTACTGATACAATTATAATATTATGATTTTTCCAATCTCCTTTTGCATAATTAGCAATTGTATTATAATATGATTCAGCTACAGATGTTCCATTGCTCCCAACGTCATTTACTCCCATATTTATAATAATGTTATAAGTTTTATTATTATTGACTACATTGTTAATTCTATTAATAGCAGTATTGTTGAACCAAGATTGTCCAGCATTTTTTTGGGCAATGCAATTATCACTATAGCATGTAGAACCATCCGATGAAGTTGTGCACAAAGATTGGCTAGAACATAATAATACCATTCTAGAATCACCAACAAATAAATTAGCTATAGCAATATTATCATTTTATGAACTACTTGATGAGGAATTATTAGAAGCCGTGCCGTTTTTTAACTGAGCACGTATATCTTCTAGAATATCCTTATATCCATCTAATCTAGTTTGATATGTTTCACGCGTATCTTTATCTGTTATATCTTTAACATTTTTTCTAGCTTCTTCGTAGGCCAAATAAGCATTATTATAATTTTGTTCATTTGGAACTGATTCTAAAATAGAAATAGCCTGTTCTAAATCTGCTATAGAATTATCAGCATTGTTCTTAGATATTTGCAAAACATTATCACGAGAAGCACAATTGTAACAACCAATATAATAAAGATCGGAAATTGGTAGTATCCTTAAAACAGTATTTATAATTGGAAATATTAAAAATACTATTACAGCAGCAATCACACGTTTAGATATTGATCCCCACAACTTTTTAGTATCAACATCACCTGAACTAATAGTTTTTACAATATCAATCATAACAAAAATAATTAAAATAACAGGGACAATAATTGTTATTAATCCGATCAAAGTTTTAAAAATACTTAAAATATTTAAAAGTTCTACGTCAACACAGATGTCGACACAATTATCTAAGTTCATTTCTCACCCTCCAAAATAATAACTAATTAAATTATACCATATACTTATAAGTTTTACAATTTAAAAATCAATATAAAAATAAACTAAAAGCACGAAAGTAATATTTGTTCTTCCATGCTTTCATATATATTTGTCCCAAATTCTTGGATTTTTTTAATAATGGCAGGGATGGCAGGAGTTGAACCCACATGAACGGTTTTGGAGACCGTCATTCTACCATTGAATTACATCCCTAAAACAATGTAAATAAATTATATCATATAATCTTTTCTATTACAATATATTTAATAAAATTATTCAATGTTTATCAGGTATAACATATAATAACATAGGTGAAACTTATGATTATAAAATATAATTCTAAAGAAAGAGAATTATTAGCTAGAATTATGCGTGCTGAAGCGATTGGTGAAGGAAATTTAGGAATGTTGATGGTAGGTAATGTTTTAGTTAATAGAGTTTTAGCTGACTGTTTGACTTTCAAAAATATTGATACAATAACGGATGCTTTATATCAAGCCAATCAATTTTCGGGGGTTGATAGTCCATTATTTTTTGGTAATCCAACGACTGCTGAATTGAGTTTAGCTGATCGTATTTTAAGAGGCGAATATTATTTTCCGGCAACTAACGCCTTATGGTTTTACGCACCAAGTGGAAGCGAATATTGTAAAGAAACATGGTATGACCAAGATTTAGCAGGACGTTACAAAAGTCATTGCTTTTATAATCCAGATCCTGGAGTATGTACTCAAATCCATTAAAAACCTAGCAATCGCTAGGTTTTTTATATTATTAATATCTGACCGATACTTAATAAGTTGCTTGTAAGATTATTTTTCCTTTTTATTTCATCTACCGTTGTATTGTACCTATTAGCTATACTATATAAATTATCGCCACTTTTAACAACATATGTAACTTCATTAGAGCTTGGTATTTTTAAAGTCTGACCAACATTTAAAAGATTACTTGTTAAATTATTTAATTGTTTTATTTCATCGACGGTTGTATTATATTTATTAGCAATACTATATAATGTGTCACCTAATTTTACTACATAATCAAAATTATTTGGAGATTGGTTCATTTTTTTAGGAACCAACAGTTTTTGACCAATACTCAATAGATTAGTACTTAAATTATTAATATCCATTAAGTTATCCACAGTAGTATTATAATTTATTGCTATTCGATAAAGTGAATCGCCAGCTTTAACAATATATGTATCATATTCAGATTCATTTATTATTTCATTTGGAATCAACAATTTTTGACCAATTGTTAAATTAGTTGATGATAAATTATTATATTCTATTAAATTATCTACTGTTAAATCATACTCATTAGCTATTTTATATAATGTATCGCCCTTTTGCACAGTATAAACAGTGTAATTTTCTGGTGTTTCTTGAATAGTTGGTATTTTTAATATTTGACCAATACTTAATAAATTACTACTAAGATTATTTGCTGCTTTTAATTCTTCAACAGTAACACCATATTTTTTAGAAATACTCCACAAACTATCTCCTTTTTTTACTATATAAGTATTATTATCGGTTGGAGTTGTATAACCAATATAATTTAATACCGCTCTTACCACTGCTTCTGCATAATCAATGTAATTTTCTTTTAATTTTTGAGCATCAGCTGCATTATCTAGAAAACCATATTCTACTGTGATTGGTTCAGTTATTCCAGTATTTCTTTGCATAAAATAATAATCCTTAGATGTATTGCTAGGTAGTCTTCTTTGATAAGCTTTCCTTATCTTTTGACCTTCTTTGGCTAATTCATCTAAAACTAAATTGGATAAAGTATCTTTATTTCTTAGTGCGTATATTACTTCAGCACCTTCACCACCTCGAGAGTTTAGTTACCGCCAGTAAAATAATCGATGACTTTTATTTTAGCCATCGATTAAATTATTATTTAATATTTAATAATCCTTTATATTCTAATTTTATTAATTCATCATCTATATTTAGTTTCATTTCAATTCGATCATTGTCTATATTACCAAATTCTAAATTAACTTCACTATCAATAAAATCAATAAAATTATTGGTATCATATATTTCTATCATTGATATTTTTGAATTTAATTCTGTTGGTAATTCTATATATTTTCTATTCTCTATAATTTTAATATCATTGTCATCAAAAAAGTCAACATAAAAGCTTATATAACCTTTAATTTCATTTAACTGGATATCTAATGAAATTAAAATAGAATAACCTTTTTTTGAGTTATAAGTTGCGTCAACATATTTAAGGTCAGAAGTTAAAACCTTATATTCATTATTATTTATCCTTAACATTTCTTATCTACCCAACTTTAAAGTTTTAACTAGTCTTTGTTCTAACACTGGCCTTGCAAATTGTTCTTCTAGCGTTAAGACACTGTTTTTATATCTACTATATGCTTTATCATAATGTCCTTGTTCAATTTGTTCAACACAATAATCTACAATGTTATCATAAATATAATCATAAATAATACCAGATTGTTCTTCTTTATTAATTGTTTCAACAATTATTGGGGCAATTTCATAATAATGTTCTTTATCTTCCTTTGACACGAAATTATCCCTAAACCATCTTAATACTGTTAATTCATAACAATTATCATCAAAGTTTTCTTGAAAATATTTCATACAAGCTGTTGTTAAAAAACAACTAACATCTGTTGATGACTTTTCAGATTTATCAGCATTATGTTGATCAATACTTCCTTTTCCAGTATTAGTATCATAATTTATTGTATCTCTGGTATGTCCACCTTTTTCTCTCTCATTACCTTCATAGATATCAATTCTTACTTTGTCATCACCATTAATTCTAATTAATCCACCATCTTTAGTTTCATATCCTTTTCTATCACTATTATATGCCATTTAAATCATTCCTTTCTTGTCTTTTATTATAGACTTTTTTCAAAATAAATCAATAATTCTAATAATTAAATTCTATTTTTTCATCTTTTTCCATAAGGATTTCTTACTAAATTTCTATTTTCATACGTAAAATTAATTTCTTGTATAACATCATATTTAAATATAATGGTTATATTCCTATTTTCATCAATTATTATTTTATTTATTAACGAATTAATTAACTCCTTTTTAGTTTTCTTTAAATCTAATAGTTCTTTTATCTTTTTTGTATAATCTGGCAGTATATTTGCTTTATTCTTTATATTTTGTTTTTTTATTTTTTCTACTTCTATTATATTATTAATCTTTTTTAATTTAGTTTCTGACTCTGTAGATAATTCTTTATATAATTCTGCTGAAATAATATTATTACATCTATCACTATATAAAGTGGATAACTTATTCATAATTTGTTCTTTTTCTTTTGAAAAATCATTTATCTTCTTATCTATATCTTCTGTTTCCTTATGAACGTTTTTTTGTACTTCTTTATTTAATTCTTCTATATCAAGATCTTTTATAAATTTTGATACTGAATTATTAAATTGTTCTAGTATTTGTTCTTCTAAATAGTCATATGGATAAAAGTGTGAACTACATCTTCCTCTCTTTGGATCTCTAGAATACCTATTACAATTAATAGACCAATAATCAAGTTTCTTTCTATAATAAACAGATAGTCTATTACCACACTCTTTACAAAATATTTTTCCTTCTAAAATTCTTTTTGGTCTTTCTGTTTTTAAACCGTAATTTCTAGTTTTTCTTTTTCCTAAAGAATTAACATATTTAAAAGTTTCTTTATCAACTAAAGGTTCATGAGTATCTTCAACTATTACCCATAAACTTTCATCTAATGTTATCTTCTTCTTTGATTTATAATTTACTTTTGTCTGAGTGTGTTGAACCATATCTCCAGTATAGATTCTATTACTTAATATTTTCTTTACTGTCGATATATTCCAACTATCTCTATCAATCAATCTAGAGGAATAATTTGTTTTTTTATATCCTGCTGGTGTAGGTACATTCATATCATTTAATCTTGTTGCTATTTCGGTTGGCCCTATTCCTTCTGTTCTCCACTTAAATATTTTTTTAACAATTGATGCAGTTTCTAGATTAGGTATTAAATGTCCTTTATCTAAAGGATCTCTAATATATCCATAACAAGGTTGACTCCCTATAAATTTACCATTTTTTCTTTTATCATTTAATACATTTCTTATCTTTATAGAATTTTGTTTACTATAATAATCATTACAAGCAATTATAAATGTTGAAGAATCATTACTAGCTTGATTTTTAAAACTATCATATGATTCAAGTATAGATATAAATCTTATGTTATTTTCAGGAAAAAATGTTTCAATATAATATCCTGTCATAACATGATCTCTACCAAACCTAGATAAATCTTTAACTACTACACAATTTATCTTTTTTTGTTTTATATCCTCTAACATTTTTTGAAATCCCGGTCTATCAAAATTAGTTCCAGAATATCCATCATCTACATATTCTCCACATAGATTAAAATTATTATTTTTAACATAACTTCTTAGTAATTCTTTTTGATTAATAACACTTTCACTATCAGATTCATATTTTTTATCTTTATCTTCTTGAGATAATCTTATATAGATTCCAACGTTGAAATCTATTTCAGTTAAGTAAGTATTATACATTCAATCCTCCAATCTTCTTACTTGACTGAGTATTAAGACAATTTAATAATACCGCATTATAAAAAAAATTACAGCGCATTATTTTCTTTTTCTATCTCTTCGATAAGATATTTTAAAATAAGATCTTTAAAAGTTATATTATTTTCATTCATAGCAACACCTACTTAAAGTTATATTATTTTCATTCATAGCAACACCTACTTAAAGTTATGTTGTTTTTATTTGTTTTATTATTATTTAAACTCATTTTATGTTACCCCCTTTTTATTCAATAAAAAAATCCCTACATTATTTTGATATAAGGATTATTATTCTTTTATAACTGAATCAATATTTTTTATAATATATTCTATTAATAAAGTTTCCATTATAGATTGTATTGTAATTTTTTTATTTTCTAGTACTCTTTTAAAAGCCATTTTTGTATGGTCATCAATTCTAAATTTAACTTGATTATTTTTTGGTAAAGCCATTTTTCACTCTCCTCTCTAATAAATTGGTTCCAAAGTATGCACGTTAATTTTTAAACACTATTTTAGGAAAAGGATTTTGATAAAGCAGGATAAACCTGTTTACAAACAACTCACCAGTGGTGAGTTTTACCTTATTTTATAAGCATTTATAAAATTAAGTAGCGTTTACACTTTTCATATTTGTTATACAATTGTATACTTTTGATTCCTTATATTATAAGGGGTGTTATACAATCGTACACAATTTCTAAAATAACTAACTAAGGTTTTTGGTACTAAAAATATAAAAACAAAATTAATACTTAGTACCAAAACTTTTTATATTGAATTTAAAGAGGGATTTTTGAATATGAAAAAAAGCACTGACCTTTCCCATAAAGATCAATGCCATAAATACATCTAATTGCATTATTATTTCATATTCTACTATATTGTATCACATGATTGTCGAAAGTCAATCAGTAATAAATGTTGTACAAATTTTGATAAAAATGTTGTATAAAATCTTGATAAAGCCATATAAATACTGCATTTATGAAAATAGATACTTTAATAGATTATATGTTATTGACAAGCATATGTAATTTTATTTCTTAAATTTTTATCAAAATAATGTTGTCATTATAACTGTTATTTATAATTCCAAATACCTAATTGTCCTTTAACTTTTATTGGAGTTATTGGTTCTACATCTTCCAAAATCCATGCGTATCTTCCAACTTCATAATGACCTGCAATAAAATTATTTATATTATTTTCTTTTTCTTTTTTTATAAACTCTTCTGTCATATAAATACAATCAACTAAATTGCACTTACATATTATATGTCCATAATTAAGTTCATCTTCATTATATAGTTCAGATAATCCTTTTCTTTCTTTTACTTCTTTTCTTATTTTTGCAACTCCAGCTTTTAGCAAATATTAAATTTGGATATTCTTCTTCAATATAAACTTTCCCACCAAACATGTCAATTTCTTTATATGTTGATATATTTTTTGGTTTCTCTTCATGATTACCTTGAACACAAAATAATTTTATATTATAACTATTTAACTGTTCTTTTAACAACTTATCTCTTTCGTCTAAATAATAATTAATTCCCGCATCTCCTAAAATAATTAACATATTATCTTTGTTTTTTTCTATATCATGTAATCTATAAAATTCTCTATGCATATCTCCCGTTATATAAATCATTACATACCTCCAAAATATCTAAATATTTAAATATTATACTTATTTTTAAATATATAAAAATCCTTTTTATTAGCAGAATTTTTTATTTGATCAATTATATATTGTGCTGTTTCATTTGTCCAAAAAATTGTTAATTCTTCTTTTGCCCTTGTTATCGCTGTATAAAAAATATTTGATGAAATTAATTTTTCTACATCTTTTGTCAAAACAACCTTAACACTTTTATACTCAAGGCCTTGCGCCTTATGAATAGATAATGCATAAGCAATATTAAATGGTACGATGTTATTTTTGTCCTCATCATCGTCATCATTTTCAAATTCTTTTTCAATATCAAATCCAATTATTGAAGAAAAAGGTTTAATATCTATCAATTCTACATTTGAACCCAAAACATCAAGTTTAGTTAATGGTTTTTCTATTTCAATTTCAAAATGCATTTTATTTTCATCTTGTTCTATTCTAGTTATTTTACCTTTCAAATTATTATATAAAACACTACCAAATCTTTTAGTATCAAAAAACAAAACCGGATCTCCTACTTTATAAGATTTTATACCAAAATCATATTTCGGATTTATATTAGAATCTTGTAAATATTTATTAATTTGATTAATTCCATATAATCCATCATAACCAAGACATAATATTATTTCATCATCATGTTTTTTTTCAAATATTTTATTATTTAATTCACTTGAAAATTTGTTATTAACAATATATTCAGTAATATTATCATCATAATTTCTAACCTTTTGCCAAAGTCCTAACAATGTTTTATCATCTGTTCTAAAGGTTTCAGACAATTCATAAATTGCTTTTTTATTAACAAATTGTTTTGCAAAATCAAACCAGTTTCCAAAGTTTATTGATTCAATTTGATACACATCACCAACAAGTAATAATAATTCAAAATCACTATCATTTAAAATCTTTAATATATCCTGATTGCTTACTGTACTACATTCATCTACTATTAATATATCAGACTTTTTAGAAATATAATCACTTTTATTATACTCTGTTATGGTATAAAATTCTGAATTTTTAACTTTAATTCTTCTTTTTAAATTTTCTACCGCAGTATTTGTATTTGCCAAATAAATTTTATCTTTATCAGAGAAAAAATCAGAAATACTACTAATTAAAGTGGTCTTACCAGTTCCAGCTGCACCATATATTAATGCAACCTTTGAATCTGAATACATTCCCTTTAAAATTATTTTCTTTTCATCAGATATTTCTTGAAAATACCCATCAAATAATTCCCAAAATTCATATGATTGTCTATACCCATCTAATCCAACTTGAGTCAAATTATTTATTAAATTAATGATTTCTAAAGTACTTTCCTCATAACCTTCCATGTATATATAATTGTGCTCTTTTATCAATTTTAATCTTCGCTGTTTACCATATAATTTTGCATTAAATGTACTTATTAATTTATCTAAATTGCTAAACTCATTTAATTCATCTAATGGTGTATAAAGAACTCCTTTTTGTTCAACATTATTTAAAACGTGTCTAGCTACTAACTCATCTTCACAGTTTTCACTTTCCAGTGACATAAACAAATCTTCTCCATTAGGTATATGGTTTGCTAATGACATCACAAAAGGTATTTTTTCAAAAGGAAAGCATTGACTTTTTAAGCATAAATTATTCATATAGTCTAATGGCTTGTTTTTATTTAATTGTTTTTTTATATTTATATTCCTCATTGTAAATAATAAATATCTAATAACCTTATACCCACTCTTTTTTGTTTCAATAATTTCTCTACATTTATCTATCAAATCAAAAATATAATTTGTTGGAGCTAAACCAATTTTTTTCTTTTCTTCTAAATAAACACTTTTGGGCATTAATACTAAATCCAGCAAATTAATATTACTTTTTGTTAAATATTTCATTAAGTTGTTATATTCAATCATATTACTTCTTATTATAATATCAACATTAAATATTTTAGATAAATTATTTATTTCACAAGATCTAATGGCAATCTTCCAGTTATTAATTATTTTTATAGAAGTTATAGACGAAAATAATTCTATATCTTTTTCTACATACGAAATAGTTATTGCATAATTTGGCAAAATATCACATTTTGTATATGCAATCATTCTGTCAAATTTATTCATTTTATCTGTTGCACTTGACAATGTTATTTCATAATAAATTTTATTATCAATATAAAATGGTTTGATTTTCTCTACATAATACCTTGCTTTTTGAAACTTTGAACTTCCTATTTTGACTTCTTCGATCTTCGTAGCTATTTTCTTGTAATAATTACTCAAAGAAACATCATTATTTATTGGATATTTAGAAATGTTAAATAATATATCAATATTAAACTCCACTTTTGCAAAGTTTTTTAATTTCAACAAATAATAATAATATTTTTGCATGAGTAATTCTGCACCATTATAGTTTGGTGTATAATGAGATTTTGATGATTGTAGATATCTATGAAATTCGTTTAAAAATCTTGGTTTGCATTTAGATTCTAAATCTTTATATGCTGTTTTTTTATCTTGAAAAGATACTCCTAAATTCTTTTTATATTTTTTATTATAATGAAGAACTATAAAATCTTCGACAAGATTTCTTAATTGAGAAAGTATGTTTTGTGATAACAAGCCCCTACCTAAATAATCTTTTTCACTAATATTATCATCTATGACTTCATTTATATTTTTTATCTCATTAATTACACTTTGATTCATTATAAAACTCCCTTACTTCTAAAAAAGAGCAATATTAACCCTAATAACAAGATTAAATACTGCTCATCTCTTCTTTAATTATATCATACATTTCTACTATTTTTTAATTTTCACATATATTTTATAATTAAAATTTCTGTCTTAATACCCAATCATTTCTTTGTAGTAATAACTAAACTTATGACCATTAAAATTAAGGAACTAAAAAGCCAAAAATTATGAATATTTCATCATAATTTTATTATTACATCATCTTCATAATCTATATTATTCCACAAACACCATTCTTTAGCTAGTTCATAATAAGCATTATTTTTAAACTTATACCAATCATTAATGATACCATAATTAATACAACTATCTTTAAATCTTCTAAATGCTCCTGTTCCTTGGATTACTATTAATAATTGATTCTTCATTTGATTATCTTTAATAGTTTCTATAAAATCTTTAATTATTTTATATTCATTTATTTCATATTGTCCTGGCAATGAAATAGAACTATCATTATATAAATATTCATCACTCAATTCTTCATTATTATCAATATAGAAATTACCCATATCAGTAGATACCCATACTCTACCATTATTTTCATTTAAATAATATGTTTCATTTACATTAGCTCTATCCATTCCTTCTATAATTAAACTTAATTTACACTTCATAAATACCTCTTATTATAGATGATAATATTTCATCATATTATCATATTCTTTTTCTACTATATCATCAAAACCATTTCCCATTTTAACTCCCATACCTAATAGCATCCCATCATAAGTTAATACATTTTTAAATGGAATTACTGAAGTAACAACAACATAAGGTAAGTCTTTATATGAAATAATGTTATCTATATTATCATTTAATCCTTTTACCATATAAACTTTATCTTTTTCCATAAATGCGGTATATTCTAAATCATATTTAGCGATGATAAACATACCTCTAATTCCTTTTTTAAATTCACTTGTTATTTCTAATTCTTCTTTATTAAATTTATATGGGTTAACTAAACAAAATTCTAAAACTATAGCATCTTTGTTTTCCCAAAACTTATCAACAATATCTTTTAATTCATAAGGATTAATACCATGTTGATTATATATTTTCATATTATTAATTTTATATTTTTTATTAGTAAATTCTAATAAGCCAAAATAAATTTTATAAAATAATTTAGAATCTTTTTTTGATAAACAAGCATTTTGTTGTTTAACATAAGATTGATTTTTCTTTATATCTTTCTTAACTTGTTTTACCTTTAATTCTTTTGCTTCATTAGGAGTAAATCCATTTAGTGCTCCAGATGGCATTTCATCCATAGCCTCATCCATAATCTTGAAAAAATTAGTTAAATCATGATATTGTAAAGCTGGCACACTTTGTATTGATTTCTTTAATGAAGATCTATCAATATTTAACATTGCAAATTCTCTAATTGTTTTAATTGCAGAAAACCAAAAGAAAGGTAGTTTTTGTAATTCATCTAAGAATTTTTTAATCTTTGGATTTTGGATATCAAAATCGTTATAAAATAATCTTTTATAAATTCTAATATCTATTTGTTTATCTCCAGCTAATCCTTGTAATCTTCTTTGTTTCTCTAATTCTTCTTCAATTTCATAATAATCTTGATGTATTGCCACCGGTATATTATTACCAATACTATCAAAATCTTTAGAAACTATATAAACATAATAATTAAATAGTTTATTACTTAACATATGTTTCCAAATTACATCTTCTGAAAGTCCGGTTATTCCAGAGCCAAATGATGCTACTGTATTTAATAATGCTGAACCTTGAACTTTACAATAGCCAACTATTATTTCATTTAATTCATCTATCTTTTTTTGTTCTTTCCAATTTACATTTTTTATAGCAGCTTTTACATTATCTAATATTTCTTCTGGAATATGACTTTCTTTATAATAATCATAATCTAATAAAAATTTATGACGCAAATTTTCTCTTTCCCAATTATATTTTTCATCTAAATATTCTATTTTTAATTCATTAGGATTTTTTAATAAATCATCTATAGTTAATTTATTATCCAATACCATTTTTAAATATTTTAATTCTCTAGTTGTACAAACATCTATAATATTATTGTAATCACTATAAACATCATAAATAGCATCTAACATTTTTACTTTTGTTATTTTATCATAATCTTTAAAATCATGAACAATTCGTGTATATCTTTCATACACATATCCTTTTTTTAAATGATTAATTTCTTCATACTTTTTCATCTACTACCACTTCCAATCAAACTATACCGCAATAGTTTCCTTTTCCAATTCATAAATATAATCTAATACTTTAGTTATTGCATCATCTATTGATATATCTAACCAATTAACTTTTGGGTTTGATAAATTACTTCTATAGATTTTAGAATTAAATATACTTTCAAGTCTTGATATTATATTACCTATCGTTTCTTCTCTCATAGTTTCATCATCAAATATAATAATTTTAAACGTTTTTAATAATTTATTCTCATCTAATTTATTATTATCAATCAAATAATAAAAATCAAATAAATCTTTATATCTTGTTGATCTAAATCCTAATTTTAATAATGACTTTAATTTTTCTGTAAAAATTTGTTCTGGAGAATTTATCAATAGACTTATTCCTTCTCCTAATGCATCTAAATTAAAATAATAATCATCTTGTTCTAATTCAAATAGCTTATGAACACCAATATCAAGCTTAGCATCAATAGTATAATTAAATTCATCTATTAATTTAATATTTGCCCTTTTACCATTATAATCTTGATGACTAAGTTCTGTTATATTACCAACTATTTGAATATTAATATTATCATTTACTGAATTTAATTTTTTTATAAATTCACAAATAGAATCATCTTCTAAAGAGTATTTAATAAAATCTAAATCCAAATCACGTGTAGCACGACGAATGGAATTAGATATACTATGCATTACTACTCCACCTTTTACAGTAATATGATTTTTAAAATTACTTTTACAAATTTTTGTTAAAACAACATCTTGTGCTACTTTTGATCTAGCATCGTTAAGCTCATAACCTTCATCAATATATTTTCTTACATATTCTTCTAAATTCATTAAAACACCTCTCTTAATAAAACATTACCTAAATTACATTCGTTTTTATATAAAGCAATATATTGTTCTATTTTATACATATCTAATTCATCCGCAATCTTTCGATAATTAGCTACTATTTCTTTATAATAATCAAAAGGAATTTGATTTCTTTTTCTAATTAATTCAACTAAAAGTCGTTCCTTGTTATACATATTTACTTCTTCACCATCAACTATAACTTTTTCTTTTCCTTGATTTAATATTTCTTTAGGAACCCAAACCTGAACAATATTTTCATTTTTTATAGTATTAGAATTTCTGTTGGTTGCAACAAAAGTTTTGTTTGGAATTATATCTGTTAAATCATAATAATAAAACGCTGAATCCATTGTAATAATTGCATTTGGATATTTTTTTGAAGTAACAATCATTGGATTTACAAGTTCTCTATCTGAATATATACCGTGTTCTAATTTGAATATTTCCTTATTTTTTATTGCTTTTGATAAATTATATCTTGTTTTATATTTTTTCAAAATTTCTTTACTAGAACAAATCATAATAATACCACCTTTTTTGAACGCCGGACATTTTTTAAAATGTTGTCCGGTGTTTTTTAACTATATTCAGTATAGCATTAAATATTAAAAATGTAAATATATTTTTGCAAATTACCGGACGCTTTCACATAATATGCTAGGCATTTTGTAAAAAACTTTTATTTATAAATCTTAATACCCAATCATTTCTTTGTAGTGGTAACTGAACTCTCCACCTCCTGCATTTATGTGATTAGATATAACTACCACATCATCACTGTTACCAAAAGCGTCTAATACTCTATTAACTCTTTCGGTCGGACTAATAGTTTCATCTGTACTTCTTATAATCTTGACAGGTACTCCTAATTCTCTAAAACGATCATACATATAATTAGATATTTTTAAATTTAAATCTTTTTCTATAATCCCATTGCCACTTGCTCCAGGATCATCTCCCCCATGACCAGCATCAATTACTATTTTATATTCTTCCATAAGCTTCCTCCTCAAATTATTTTATGAAATTACTAAACTTTTGACATAAAATATAACAAAAAAGAATGTAATAATACATTCTAAATTGCATCGGTTAATTTAACTTCAACGGTTTTTAATTCACCATCTCGTTCATACTCTATTTCAATGGTATCACCAATACTATACTTATATAAAATATATCTAAGATGAGTATTATCCTCTATTTCAACATCATCAATTTTTAAAATAACATCATCTTTTTGAAATCCGGCTACTGAAGCTGGTGAGCCGTCTTCAACATCAATAACAACCACTCCTTTAGTATAATCCTTATCTAAATATACTTTGTAAGTGAATAAAGCATATTGATTATTTGCATCAATCATACTAATTCCTAATAATGGTCTTTCGATTTTTTCACCATTTTCAAGTCTATCTAATACCGAAGTAGCCATTTCAACTGGAATAGCGAACCCCATTCCCTCAATTTCATCTTCAACCAATTTCAAAGTATTAATACCAATAACTTCACCTTGCATATTCACTAAAGGACCACCACTATTACCTGGATTAATTGCAGTATTAGTTTGTAGTACCTCCATCATGAATTCATCACCATTTTCTAAAGTTACAGGAACGGTTCGATTCATTCCAGAAATTATCCCCTTAGTAACTGTTCCATAGTATTTAACATCAATTGGTGTCCCGACAGCAAATACAGTATCACCTATTTCTAAATCAGTACTGTTTCCCAAAGTTGCTACTTGTAAAACAAAATCCTTATCAACACGTAATACAGCTAAATCAGCATATTCATCACTGCCTAATAAAGTTGCTTCTACTGTAACTTCCTGCATATTGGTAACTTCAATTTTACGAGCATCAACAATAACATGATGGTTAGTTAAAATATAGCCATAATCATCATCAGTTTTATAGACAAATCCTGTTCCAGTAGCTTGCAAACTACGGTCATAGTTAAGAACAGTAACGACTGAATCATAAACTTTTTTAACTGCTGGAGCAATTGTATCACTCTCATTAATTGTTACTACTTCTTCAACCACTTTAGTTTCTCCATTACTATCAGGAATATAGTAGACAACTAATAAAGTTAAAGAAACGCCAATAAATAAAGATATAATAACTGAAGTTAAATAAATTATTTTATTTTTCAAATTCATCACCCTTTCAATCTATATCTGAAATATCACGCCAATTATTAGGAAAACCAATTTTGTTCAAAATCACACTTGTATCAACCGAATCAATTTTTCCATCCAAAATATCTATTTCATAGCTTATTTCTCTTATAGCATCATGAAACTCATCTTCGCTTAACATTTGCTTAAGAATTATTAATACAGCAAAGAAATCATTCTTACCATAAATATACTCATCATCTGTTTTAGGTATGTTTAAAATTTGATGATAACGATTATCAGGAATACTGCGTTGAGTTTGATGATCATATAAAATATCTTCATGAGCACATAAATTGCGATAATTTGAAAGAATTGATAAATATATACTTAAATCTCTTCTGTCAATATTATAAAAACTAGCTATTTCCTCTTGATCTTCATCTTTTAGTATTGTATATAATTCAGAAATAATTCCAAATGATAAAACTTTTACAGACACCCACATCGGTATATAACCATAATTGCTTATATAGTGCTTTGTGGCTCTATGTTGCTTACCGTTTAATCTTATCTGCCGTTTCATTTTATTTATAATGTCATTTACTTGGCTAAGTTTAAAACTTTCTTGTCTAAAATGTTTAGGATTTAAATAATCTTTCTCTTTATAACCATATTTTTTTGACAGTTGATAACTAATAATTGATTTTATATTGTTTTCTATTATCAAAATATTCTTAAACATAATATTTCGCATTCTTCGATCAAATACAAAAATAGAGTAAAGTTCCTCGAAAGTAGCACCTTGTACGAAACGACCTTTGTTTTCTGGATCAATTAATAAATGACGGTAACCATTTATAAAAAAATAATTTTCTTTAAACAGAATTTCTTTTGTTCGGTTATAATCATTAATTATTAAACCACGTGATTCTAAGATTCTAACTTGTTCATCTAATGTTTTAAATGTCTTTTGCATTTTACCACCATTTTAATTATATCATAAAAATTATATAAAAACGTGAAAAATAAATGATATTTTTCCAAAAAAACCTATCAATTTGATAGGTTTTTGATTATTCTTCTAATAATCCTACATATTTACATATTAATGAAACTAGATTTGGATCTTTAATCTTCTTAACGCTTTTCTGCCCATTATAATCAACTTCTTGGAAAACAACAAATTCATCAGTTACATCTTCTTCATTATCTGTCGTTCTTATGGCAACAAAATAATTATCACCTTTATATATTGCTTGTTTTAGGACAACATATTTTCTTCCATCAGCTAATTCCATTACTTGGTTTATTCTATTCTCCATAATTATTTTGTTTTCCCTCCTTCAACACTTTTAGTATCATTAAGTTCGTTTTTAAATAGGTCATTCAAATCTTTAAATGCATCATAAGCATCATCTAACTTATCATCAGTCACATCATAATGATCTTTAACAAAATCATCTACCGCATCTTTAACAGTATAATCAGCATTACCAGTAGTAGTATCTTCAAATTTGTTAGTAATAGTACCATTGTCATCTACACTGCTGCTTACTAAGTTAGGATCTTCAGAATAATTAGCATTTCCAACATTATTTTTATTTAAATTATCTAAAAGTTCATCGGCTACAACTTGTTGAAGAGAGTCACTCTTACCACTTGAAAGTTCCACATTATCAGTAACCGCTACACTTCCATCAGAAGTTTGAATAATACCAACTTCTCCTGGTTTAACCTCTTGTGTAACTGTTTGGTCTGGTTCAGGAATAATTCCTGGATCTGGATCTGGTGTTGGTTCTGGTGTTGGTTCTGGTGTTGGTTCTGGTGTTGGTTCTGGTGTTGGTTCTGGTGTTGGTTCTGG
>CALVVR010000016.1 GCA_944363915.1 uncultured Bacilli bacterium
ACGCTATTGGCAAGCCAATAACGGTGTGCAAAGGGAAAAGTTCCCTTTTGAAACTCTATTATGCATAATTTAGCATGGCATAAAGCCAATCAAAAATTATGTTTTTTTAAATTGCAATAAATTGCAATTATATATTTTCAAACTTCGTAATGAAAATATATTTTTAAAAGTCTATCGCCACTTTCATTTACTATCGTAAACAGAAACGTGCCACGACTTTTATCTATGATTTCTTTTATAGTTTTCTACTGCTTCTTCGAATTGTTTTTCTTTTTCTTCTGCTATCTTTTGGAATTCATCGCGTGCACCTTCTAAAAATTCCATATTTGCCTCCAACATTTCTATTGGTGACATTTTTAGATATTCACTTAATAAATCTTCCAATCCAAATCTTCTAATATATTCTAATTGTTGTTCTCTTGTCTTTGCACTACGAATTTTAAATTGTTCTTCTTTTTCAAAATGTTTATAAACTGTTGGATTGAATATTATTCTTTGCATAACATTACTATATGCTGCTTCTTCCAATCTTGAACTAAATCCAAGGGTTCTAGATTCTTGTTCCAATTCTTCTTTACTTTTTGTTTTTCGGTTTAAAAAAGGACTTTTTGAAATATCAAAAAGATTATTTGTTGTACTATTATTTTGTTCCATATATTTCTCCTTATCTATGCATAGAATTTGAGTTTTCTTCAGCAAATCTTTTTTCTAATTCTAGAATCATTGGATAATCAACTTCTGGATGAATTTCTAATAGTTTATCATCAACTCTTCTATAAATTCCATATCCTTCTTTCATCCCTTTATAAGCAAGAATGGCCATAGTCTTTTTAGCATAATCTGCTTCTTTACTTTCTTTATTAAATGATGTTGGTTGAACTATAAAATTATGATCATTTATTCCCATTAAAACATCTATAATTTCTGTTTCGTTCATTAAAATTCACCTCTCTTAAATTATATCATATTTCTTCATGTTCTCAAAATTTATCACTGTGTGATTATTACTTTGTTTGTCTTATTCCATCTTGTCTTATGTAATTGCCATTTTCACTTATTGATGGCAATAATACTATTTTATTATCATGTGTTCTTAAAAAAACATTTGTGAATTTATAAAATCCTATTTGTTGTGGATTATCATCATAATAAACAAGATTAAAATCTCCACAAGGATTCATTAGCATTCCCATAGTATCTACAATTTGAGAATTAATTCCATTTCGATTTGTATCTTGCATATAATCTCTAACATTATTTTTAAAAGTAATATATGAAATCATATCACCAAAAGAGAAATTATCAGAAACATTACTAAGCCCATGAGTATGTCCATTACAAATAATTGGTTTCCCAAATTTTCTAATATCGCTTTCTTCTATACTTTCTAAGTATGCACCTAAATAATCAGAAATATTATCAAAATCTGCCTCTCTATTAGAATTATTACCAACATCTGCTAATATAGATTTAAATACAATAGCACCATTACTTTGTTCATATCCAATTAAAAAATAGGGAATTTCATTGTTCGTTCTTTGAGTTATCTCTCGTATTTTTAATAGTTCATTATATACATTTTCTTCTATGAAAACTTGATTATTATTTTCATTTACATTATCAAAATACAAAGATGGTACTGGTATATTCTCTTGATTATACCCTTGATTTAAATATGTTTCAAAAATACTTGTAAAAAAATCTCTATTAGAAGTATTTTCTAACAAACTTTGAATTGCTATATTTCTTGCTTCTTGTCTTTCCATTAATATCACTCCAATTTCTAATTATTAATTTAAATCTAGATATTCACATCTTTTTTTAGTTGCCTTTATTTCTTCTGGTTTCCCATTAGGGAACTTTATGCAAGTATTATTATCATCATTGTTATGCTTACAAAAATCGCATTGACTACTTTTTACCTCAATATCTCCTTTTTCATAAACAAACTTATTATTTTCTTTTTTCTCAGTATCTAACATAATCTACCTCCAATTAAATCGTCCTATTATTTCCACTCATTTGCAAATCTATATTAAAAGAATATTCTCTAAAGTTAAAGGATAATGGTGTTGACATCATAGCCATTAATTCTGCTTTCTTTTTTTCATAATCTGAATCATTATATAACTTATTCAAATGTGATTCAATTATAAATTGATTAAGTTCATTATAAGTTTGATTAACATATTCATTTAATTCATCAAACCATTTTGAATATTCAGTAAAAGGTGTATTTTCACTAAATGAGTGAATTTTATTTTCCTTTAATTCTGTTAAGATAATAAATTTATCCATATTTTCAATAAACTTCAAAACATTTTCTAATGAATTATATTTACACATTTCAGTAATTAAATCATCTAAACTAGATTTAAAATAAAATGATTGCATTTGTTCTTTCCCAATTAAGTGTTCGATCAATTTTGCATAATGTAATTCATTTGAATATCCACTATCTCCATTTTTACCAAAATATCTTTGAGTTAATAGTTCAGTATAACCCTCATTAAAACCTCTTCCAATATCCTTTTTCTCATTTATATGTTGATGATGAAATCCACTGTTTAACACTAATTTATTCTCATCATAATAACTTGATGAGGCATGAAACAGTTCGTGATAAAAAGTAACTTCATCTTTTCTATGTAATGTAATTAATCCATTCGGATTATATAATCCACTTGTTGACATAGATTCTTTTTCTAAGAATTTTATACTAATTTTTCTTATGTTTTGTTTTACTATCTCAAAATCATTGGGACTTAATTCATTTGCCATAATACTCAAAAAGTTTTGTATAAGCTGTTCATAATTCATAAATATACCTCTAATCAGTTAAAACAATGTTTTTAATATCTATTAAATTATTGTTTTCATCAAACTCTAGTTTAAAAGTTTCACAATATTTCCACTTGCCATCAAAGAAAACTTTGTTATTAAATTTATAACTATCTGAATAACTAATTTCACACCATTTTTTTAATAAAAATGCAATAGCCGTTGAATGACTAACAACTAATATTCTTTTATTTTTATATTCATTTAGCAAATAGTTTATGGCATTTAATAATCGTTCTCTAACTTCTTTTTGACTTTCTCCATTATCAATTTTATAGTTTTCATCTTCAAATTGGTGAGTTTCAAAATCGAGTGGAAGTTCTTCCCAAGAATTAATGCCATGAATTCTTTCGCCAAATTTATCAGATATATTAACTTTCAAATTATTTTTATAAGCAAAATATTTTGCAGTTGACATTGCTCTAACATAATTACTAGACCAAACTACATCAATGTTATTGAATTCATCATTATTGCTTATTTTTTCAGCAAGTTTCTCACCATTGATAGATAATGGCATTTTAATGTTTGCAAACAAAATACTTTCGTGTACATCTTCAATACCACGATGCATTTTGAAAGGTTCTGAATGTCTTACTAAATAAATAGTAGTATTCATTTTTTACCACCTCGATATTAGTATTATCCATAAATATTATAGCATATTTTTGACTAATTCCACTTTTTTGGAGTAAAATTACTCCAAATTAGACATTTTTTGCTTCAAAATGTAAATGTTGTGATATACTTATATCAGTTAGTAATTATTACTACCTATAAATTTATGCTTAATGGTTGTTGTACTTCCACCAAAAGGGCACCAGATTGATAGTTATTCGAACTAGAAATAGTTCGTTTTTTAATTAATTTTAAATAAATGTAAAAATCTTATTAAATTTTAAAATGTTCATTTATTATGTAAAATAAATATCTATAGAAAAACACTTTTTAACATTAATTCTTTTATTAAAGTATTAGAAAAAAATAAATTAAATAAAAAAATTATAAAAAAAATAATTAAATATGGTATACTAATATATGCAAGATGGAGGTATAAAAATGGAAGCATGGAAAAATTTTAAAGGTGAAAATTGGAAAAATAATATCAATGTTGAAGATTTTATTTTAAACAATTACAAAGAATATTTAGGTGATGAATCATTTCTAGAAGGTATTAGTAGCAAAACAAAAATAATCATCGATAAAATAAATCAATTAACTAAAGAAGAATTAAAAAAAGGTGTTTTAGATGTTGAAACTAAAATAATTTCAGGAATTGATAATTTCGAACCAGGTTATATCGATAAAGACAATGAAATAATTGTTGGTTTACAAACTGATAAACCATTAAAAAGAATTGTTAATTTATATGGTGGTATCAGAATGGCTCATACTGCTTTAGCTGCTTATGGTTATACTTTAGATGAAACAATTGATAAGCATTTTAAAGAATTTAGAAAATCGCATAATGATGGTGTTTTTGATGCTTATACAGAAGAAATAAGAAGAGCACGACATGCAGGATTATTAACCGGATTACCAGATGCTTATGGCCGTGGTAGAATAATTGGTGATTATAGAAGAATTGCTTTATATGGTATCGATTATTTAATTGAACAAAAACAAAAAGATTTAAAAGAAATTAAAGATATAAATGAAGAAACTATTAGATTAAGAGAAGAAGTAAGTGAGCAAATTAGAGCTTTAAACGAAATAAAAAGTATGGCTTCAAAATATGGGTTTGATATTTCTAAACCAGCTGTTAATGCTAAAGAAGCTACCCAATGGTTATATTTTGGTTATCTAGCAGCTATTAAAGAAAATAATGGTGCTGCAATGAGCTTAGGTAGGACTTCAACTTTCCTAGATATCTATATTGAAAGAGATCTAGAAAACGGAACTTTAACTGAAAAAGATGCTCAAGAAATAATTGATCAATTTGTTATTAAATTAAGAATTGCTAGACATTTAAGAACACCAGAATATAATGAATTATTTGCTGGAGATCCTACTTGGGTAACCGAATCAATTAGTGGTATGACTTTAGATGGTAAAAGTTTAGTTACTAAAAATAGTTTTAGATATCTACATACTTTAATTAATTTAGGTTCTTCTCCTGAACCGAATTTAACTATTTTATGGTCAAATAACTTACCAGAAAATTTCAAAAAATATTGCACTAAAATTTCTATTTTAACTGATGCTATTCAATATGAAAATGATGATATTATGCGCCCAATATATGGTGATGATTATGCAATTGCTTGCTGTGTATCGGCTATGAAAGTCGGAAAACAAATGCAATTCTTTGGTGCTCGTTGCAATTTAGCAAAAGCATTACTTTATGCTATTAATGGTGGTGTTGATGAAATGAAAGAGACTTTAGTTGTTGAAGGCGTAGATAAGATTACTGATGAAATTTTAGACTATGATAAAGTCAAATCTGCTTATTATAATATGTTATCTAAAGTAGCTAAAACTTATGTTGATGCAATGAATATTATTCATTATATGCATGATAAATATGCCTACGAAAAATCACAAATGGCTTTACATGATACTAATGTGGAACGTTTGATGGCTTTTGGAGTGGCTGGTTTGTCTGTCGCGACTGATTCTCTATCAGCTATTAAATATGCTAAAGTAAAACCAATTAGAAATGAAAATGGTATTGCTGTTGATTTTGAAATTGAAGGTGATTTTCCTAAATATGGTAATGATGATGATCGTGTCGATAGTATTGCTGTTGATATTGTTAAGACCTTTATTAAAGAACTAAAAAAACATCCACTTTATAGACATGCTAAACATACGTTATCAGTTTTAACGATCACATCTAATGTTGTTTATGGTAAAAAAACTGGTTCTACTCCAGATGGACGTAAAAAAGGTGTTCCTTTTGCTCCTGGTGCTAATCCAATGCACGGAAGAGATGTTAATGGAGCTTTAGCTAGTTTAAATTCCGTTGCTAAAATACCTTATAAAGATGTTTGCCAAGATGGTATTTCCAATACTTTCTCAATTGTTCCAACTGCTTTAGGCCATATTGAGGAAGAAAGAATTAACAATTTAGTTAGTTTATTAGATGGTTATTTTAAACAAGGGGCACATCATTTGAATGTCAATGTTTTAAATAGAGAAATGTTGATTGATGCTATGAATAATCCTGATAAATATCCTAATTTAACAATTCGTGTATCCGGATATGCCGTTCATTTTAATAGATTAAGTAAAGAACAACAATTAGAAGTAATTTCAAGAACTTTCCATGAGGCTATTTAATGTTTGGATATATTAATTCAATTGAAACAATGGGGCTTGTTGATGGACCAGGAATTAGATTTGTTGTTTTTATGCAAGGATGTTATTTAAGATGTTTATTTTGTCATAACCCTGAAACTTGGAAATTAAATACTGGATTAAAAATAACGTCAGATGAATTAGTCAAAAGAATTTTAAAATATAAAAACTATTATGGCGAAGAAGGAGGGGTAACTTTCTCTGGAGGTGAACCTCTCGTTCAAACCGATTTTTTAATCGATGTTTTAAAAAAATGTCAGAAAAATTATATCCATACTTGTCTTGATACGGCTGGCTTTGGTGGTACCAACAATGAAGAAGTATTAAAATATACTGATTTAGTTATGATGGACATTAAAGCTATAGAACCAGATAAATATTTTAAATTAGTTGGTCAAAGAATCGAGCAATCTTTAGAATTTTTAAAATTATGTCAAAGATTAAATAAAAGATTGTGGATTAGACAAGTAATAGTTCCTGGTATTAATGATAACGAAGAGTATATTAGAAAGTTAAAAAAATTTTTAGATGGTTATAATGTTGAAAAAGTTGAATTTTTGCCGTATACTACTATTGGCGTCCCTAAATATGAAAAGTTAGGAATACCATATCGTTTGAATGATACTAAAGCTATGGATAAATTAAAATGTGAAGAATTATACAAGTTATATCAATCGATATAATTTGTTCATTGCCCTATGGCCAAGCGGTAAGGCGACGGACTCTGACTCCGTTATTCACTAGTTCGAATCTAGTTAGGGCAGCCATGAGTGATTAGCTCAGTTGGTTAGAGCGCTACGTTGACATCGTAGAGGTCGTAGGTTCGAGTCCTATATTGCTCACCATCTAAATCATAAAATTGTACTAACAAGTGCAATTTTTTTATGGATAATTACAATATCAAAAGTTAAAAATTCATGTTAAAACAGTTGAAAAAGATAAAAAAATATTATATAATTTTAATTAGAATAAAGGTGGTTATATGATACTAAGAAAACCATATGCATTTTTTATTAAACACTTTAAGCTAATACATATCATATTAGCTGTTTTGGTTTGTTATTCTATTTATCGCACCAAACTATTATTAGACTTTTTTAACGAATATAGTGCCACCATTATTAATGTTCAAGGTCAAGACTTAGCTACGCCATTAATACCATTTTTATATCAAATAATACCATTGTTAATTGCCATTGTCGCAACTGTCGTTTTAGTAGTTATGATAGTAAAAAAGAAACCTTACATTTTTTATATCATAACAATTGCTATTTCTATTTTCTCACTTGTAATTATTCAAGTTTCTAAAACTGTTTTATTGGATTTGAGTGAAACAATACTAGATTCTAGAACAATTATGTTAGTTCGTGATCTAATTACTGTATCTTTTATTACTCAATTATTTAGTATTATAATTATTATAATTAGAGCGACTGGATTTGATGTTAAAAAGTTTGACTTTAAAACCGATTTAAAAGATTTGGAAATTAGTGAAGAAGATCGTGAAGAAGTCGAAATCCAAATCAAATTTGATGCTAATAAAAATATTCGTGGAATTAGGCGAAGAATTAGGTTTTTAAAATATGCTTATAAAGAAAATAAATTAATTTTTAATTCAATTTTTACTTTAGCTGGTGCGTTTATTATTTTTTTAGTTGTTTTTACAATAACTAATACTGAAAAAATAATCGAACAAAATGTTTATTTTTCTGGAAATAATTTTTCTGTTAATTTAGTAGATAGTTATTTAGTTAATACCAATTATAAAGGACAGTTGATTAATGAAGATTATTATTATTTATTATTAAGATTAAAAATAAAAAATAATACCAATCGTCCAAGTAGTTTAGATATTGCTACTACAAAAATATTAATTGATAATTATGTTTATACACCAACTATTGAAAATCGTGATAGCTTTTTTGATTTTGGAACTATTTATCAAAGTGAAAATATTGGAAATGAATATGAAACTAAGGTATTAGTTTATCAAATACCTAAAGAATTAATCAACAAAGAAATGATTTTTTCCTTTGTTGATAAAAGAACGACCGATAAAGAGGGAAATTTTGCAAGTACTAAAGTTAAAATCAATTATATTGATTTGACGGGAATATCTTCTTTTGAACAAGTAAGCATCAATAATGAATTAAGTTTAAAAGATAGTATTTTGCCGGATTATAAAATTAATATTTCAGCTTACGACATTCAAGACCAATATAAACTAGAATATAATTTTTGTGTTTATGATGAATGTTTTAAATCATATGAATATTTAAAACCAGAAATAACTTCTAATTATGATAAGTCTTTATTAAAAATAAAAGGAATTTTAACAAAAGAAACTAATATTTCTAGAATATATGATTTATATGATTTTATTGAGAATTTTGGAACGTTAATTTATACTATTGATGGTGAAGAAAAATATCAAACGGTTCAATTTAAAGAAGTTGTTAGTAAAAAATTAAAAGAAGAAAACACTTATTATATAGAAGTCCTTGAAGAGGTCAAAGATGCATCTAATATTTCGTTTGTTTTTACAGTTAGAAATAAAAATTACGAATATATTTTAAAATAATATTTGAAAATCAATTATAATATGCTATAATTAAATAATGGAGGAGTAAAATGAGAAAAATAATTGTTGTATTTATCTTGCTATTACTTATTCCAATTACAAAAGTTGAAGGTGCTGTGTGTAGTTATAGTGAAATTGCTAGATTAAAAAAAATTGCTTCAAATGTAACAGTAAGTTATGATTACATTGAAAATAATTCTTCAGTAGTATTTAATGTTACGCTAAATAATTTAAATGATGAATTATATTTTGTTGATCAGTCTAATTATCAAAGGTATAATTACACAGAAGAAGAATTAACTATTTCTAATTATCGAAGCGGACAAACTATTAGATATGTGTTTTATGCAACTGATCCTGATTGTGATGATACACCATTGTATACGGCTCGGGTAATTTTACCTACTTACAATCAATACTATAAAGATGAAGTCTGTAATGGTATTGAAAATTATAGTTTATGTCAAAAGTGGTCTAGTCATAATTTAACTTATACTAATTTTGTTCAAAAGGTTAATGAATACAAAAATAGTTTAAATAGTCCGACAATACCCGTCGAACCTTCAATGCCAATCGAAGTATCAATAACACAATTAATAGTAGATTTCTTACTGGATTATTATATATATATAGTTATTATTTTATTACTAGCTTTGATTGGAATTTTGTCTATTAGAAAAAAAGACGATATTTATAGTTAAGAGGAGGTAATGTCGTGAAGGAGTCATTTTGGGGAACTGCTATTGTCGCTATCGGTGTTATCGCAATATTTTTTATCTTATTTTTTCAATCGATAACTAATACAGATGAACATAATTATCATCTTTTAAAAGAAGCAACTGAAGGCGCAATGTATGATGCTTTAGATTTGGCTGCGTATCGAGAGTCAGGGACAATTAGAATTGATCGTGAAAAATTTGTTGAAAATTTTTTAAGACGTTTTGCTGAAAGTGCAGTTTTATCAAATACTTATCAAATTGAGATCTATGATGTCAATGAAGAACCACCTAAAGTTAGTTTAATGGTTAGTAGTTCAGAGTCGGCAAATACAGCTGGTGAAATATATGAATTTGACATTGTAAATAGATTAGATGCTATATTAGAAACACCATATAAAGAATAGAAAGGAATGGATTTTATGAATAACATTTTAGTATCGTTAAAAAAATTTATTACAAATAAAAACACTGTTACAGTAATTGGAGTAATCATTATTTTGGGGTTACTTTATTGGGGGTATAATTCGACAATTGAGTCACAAGTTCAACCAATTAGAATACCAGTTGCCACACAAACAATTCAACCAAGAACTTTAATAACTGATGATATGATTACTTATATTGAAGTCCCATCAGTATCAGTTAGTTCAAATGTGCTAAGAAGTTCTACTGCAATTGTTGGAAAGTATACTGATGTTAATACTGTTATTCCTGATGGAAGTATGTTTTATACTGATGTTTTAATCGAGGAAGAAGAATTACCAGATTCTGCATTCTCAGCTGTTAAAGATGGTGAAAGACCATATAATTTAGAAGTTACAGTTGCTTCAACTTATGGTAACTCTATATTTCCTGGTAATAAAATCGATGTTTATATGAAAGCAGTCGATGAAAATGGTTTAGTTATGATTGGAAGATTATTAGCTAAAGTTGAAGTTTTAGCTGTAAAAGATAGTTCAGGAAACAACGTTTTTGAGGACTCTTCTACTACTAGAACTCCAGCTACGCTATTATTTGGTGTTCCAGAAGACGTTTTTATCTTATTGAAAAAAACTGAATACTTAACAACTCGAGGAGTTGAATTATTCCCTGTTCCATATGGTGGAACTGCTCCAATTGAGGGAGACTTAACTGTAGATCGTGAAGAATTAGTTGATTTTATCGAAAGTAATACTGTAACTTTTAGTGATTCAACAGATGATCCTAGTGAGATAGTACCAGGCCAACCTACTGATGAAAATACAAATGTTGGGACTGAATAATCATGAATGATAATTTATTTTCACAAATTGACTTCGGTCCTTTGACTGAGTATTTAAGCAATGATGATATTACTGATATTTCTTATGGTAATAATGGTCAGATTCATTTAAAAACATTATCGCAAGGTATTTTTAGGGTTGAAAATCCTAATATTAATAACGCTATGATGGAAAAATTAGCTTTTCAATGTTCTAATGTTATGGGTAAGTCTTTTAATGCTGCACATCCTTTTCTTGATTCAGAGAGTGCAGAATTACGTATGAATTTTATTCACGATTCTGTTGCTACTAACGGCATTGCTTGTGTTATTCGTAAAACACCAGCAAAAATAAGACTAGAAAAAGATAAGATTATTGCTGATAAATATATTACTTTAGATGTTCATGATTTTTTAGTTCAATGTGTTTTGGCTCATTGTAATATCATGGTTTGTGGAGAAACCGGATCTGGTAAAACTGAATTTGTTAAATATTTAGCTTCTAAAACAAATGAAGAAGAAAAAATAATAACAATTGAAGATACCTTAGAACTTCATTTAGATAAAATTTTTCCTCATCGAGATATTGTTGCAATGAAAACCAATAATGTTGCTACATATAGTGATGTTTTAGTAGCTTGTATGCGTCAAAACCCTAAATGGATCTTATTATCTGAGGTTCGAAGTGCAGAAGCTGTAATGGCAGTTCGTAACTCTATTTCATCTGGACATTATATTTTATCAACAATTCATGCTGATAAAGCTGCATCTATCCCTAATCGTATGTATAGTTTATTGGAAACTAACCAAGAAATAGATCAATTTTTAAAATCAATTTATCGTTATATTCAATTAGGTGTTTTAATTAGAGGACGTCAAGATCGTGAAACAAAACGCTTTATTCGTGAAGTTGGTGAAGTAACTGAATTTTATGTTACCGAAGATAATGAAGCCAAATATAATACTATTTATCGAAAAACACCTGAAGGAAAAGTTTTCAGAAAAAATCCTAGCAAATATTTAATTGATTATATTGAAGGACAAGGAGTTAGTTTACCTGTTGGATTTATTAATCCGGCTTATGATCAAAATACAAAAAATCCAACTGTCCAACAAAACATTAATTCAACAATGCAATCAAATGTTCAACCTAATATAAATTCGACAATTCAGCCGAATATTCAACCGATAAATCAAGTTTCTACAGTTTAATTTTAGAATAGAAGGAGGTATAATATGTCAGCCACGATTTTTGTTGTTATTGCAATTATTCTTTTGTTTATTTTTGTGTATCGAATTAACACTGGTGAAAGTGTATATAAGTTTATTACAAATCGTGCATCGACAATTTATGAACGATATGCGCCTTATTCTTTTAAAATCGTTAGAGAAAAAGTAAAAGAATTAGGTCAAGAATATACTCCACGACAATATGCTATTCAAATTGCAGTATTTGCAGTTGCATCGGCAATTGTTTCTTATTTGTATTTTTATAATTTGGTTTGGTGTATTGTTTATATTTTGGCTTCAATTTTAGTTATTCCTTATTTAGCATATTTACGTTGTAAAAGATTATATAGTGAATTTATATTTGAACAAATTCAAGTCTATACAACTAATACTATTATGGAATTTGCAACAACGCAAAGCTTTGTTAAATCGTTAGAAGGAGTTTATGAATCCGGCGTTTTAGAAGATCCTGTTAAAAGTGATGTTAAAACAATGATCGATATGGCATACCGTAATGGTACTATTATTGAATCAATTGATTTTATGAATGAAAAATATGATTTTTATATTGTCAGAAATATGCACCAATTATTTTTACAAATCACTAATGAAGGAGCTCGTGATGCTTCAGAATCTTTAGAAAATATGTCACAAGATATCGATATGTTAGTCGAAGGAGTTTATCGTGATAGGATCGATCGTGCTACTTTCCATAAAAAGTTTTTACAATTTGGAATTGTTTTATATTTGATGGTTATGTTAGTTCAATTTCTATTGGGAACAGAAACTTATATCGAAATGTTAAAAATTTGGTACGTTCAGCTTTTGCTCCACGCTATTGTATTAATTAATACATATTTCTTGTTGGCCGGAGAGAAATTTTATAATGAGAATGTAGGTGCTGAATAATGATGTTTTTAATTATTGCCATTATCTTATTTTTTATTATAATTTATAATAAAATAATTGAACCTAATGAGTTTATAAAAGATACTCAAGGAATTTTTAAATTTTTAATTGAATCTGATTATGAATTCTTACTAAAATTAAAATATGGTAATGATGTTAATGTTAGTAAGATGTTTGGCCAAAGAGTCAGAAATGGTCTAATTGCAATGGTGGCTATGTTTTTTATATTTCTTTCACAAATGCAATTTGTTTATTTCTTGTTTTGTGTGATTGTTGGTTTTGTTGTTTTTAAACAACCATACAGTTCATTAAAATCTTATTATAAAAAGAATTTACACCATATCAATTTAATGTTACCATATTATTTAAAAAGTTTGGAAATATTAGTCCAACACTACACTGTTCCGGTGGCTTTATCACGTTCTATAGAACAAGCTCCTGAAATATTTAAACCAGGATTAAGAAGCTTAGTTTCAAAAATTGAAGCTGGTGATATGACTGTTGAACCATATATGGATTTTGCTAAAGAATATCCGGTTCGTGATTCAATGCGTATGATGCGTTTATTGTATCGTTTAAGTTTAGGTAATCAAGATAAAAAACAAGAACAATTAATGATGTTTTCAAGAACAGTATCAAATTTACAAAATAAATCACGTGAACAAAAATATGCCGAAAGGTTATCGGCTATGGAACAAAGAACGATGGTTATGTTATTTGTTACTGGTGGTGGGATAATGATATTAATGTTATTGTCAATGATGATGATGATGAATTATTGATAAAATATAAAAATTGTGTTATACTATAAACAGTAAGGTGGTGAAATAATGAAAGAAGCTGCTGGAGAAGCAAACATGACAGTTATTACTATTATTTTGATCGGTATTATTGCTGCAATAGCTATTCCACTTGTTCAAAATGCGATGAGCAGTTCTGCTAAACAAGGATGTTGTACAAACCTAGGACACCAATGGAGCGGTGGTACATGTTTTTCGATCAATGCTGATGGTACAAGAGGTGGTGAAGTAGAAGAAGCTGATTATTGGAATGCAGATGAAAATACTTGTGCTCGCGATATATCAGGATAATTTTATTTAATTTGAGGTGATTTACAAATGAGAACGCCAATTGCTTACACTTTTCTTTTCAATTTAATGATTATTTTTATTTTAATAGTTTTTGCATTTATGGCTGGAACAATGAGTTATTATAAAGCATTTAAAGTAAATAATAGAATGGTTCATGCAATTGAAAAGTTTGAAGGATTTAATAATGAATCTAAATTAGAAATTGAAATTTTCCTCGGTAGTTTAAGTTATAAAAGTGATGGCATAAACTGTGCAGAAACCTATAAAGGAATGCATTTAGTTCATCAAGGAACAACTTACAGTTATTGCATTTATATTGATCCTGAAAAACCTAAATCAGGCCAATATTATAATTATGGCGTTTTAACTTATATGTCAATTGATTTGCCTTTAGTTAATCTAATTAATTTTCCTGTGTTTACAAGAACAAATGAAATATATAAATTTACTAACACCTAAAAGCTATATCAATAGCTTTTTTCGCTTTTTACTATCTATTTTACATTTTTTATTGTCGTAATTTTTAAAATATAGTATAATTATTAAAGAGTAAGGAGGGAAATATTTTGAGAGAGGCTTTAGGAAGTTCGATGTTGTTTAATTTAATTATGATTTTTACAGCGGTTTTTATCGCACTTTTAATAGGATCATTAGCTTACTCTAAAGGTTTTAAGGTTCGAAACAGGATTATTGATATTGTTGAAAAACATGAAGGGTATACACAAGATGCGATAGATGAAATTAATGAAAATTTAACTTCGATTGGTTACCGAAATGTCGGTGATAGCAATCGATGTGGACCACATAATGGGACTGATGCTTTAGATAATACTAGTCCCTATGATTATTGTATATATCGTTATATGACTAGTAAAGGTGAATATTATGGTGTAACTGTTTATGTTCATTTTGATATTCCTATTGTTGGCTACTTTTTGAATTTTCCTCTATATGGTGAAACTAGAATTTTATTTGATAAAAATGAGGTGGAAGGATAATGAATGTAATAATTGCAAATGAAAAAAAAGAACTGTTATCAACATTAAATATTGATGTAATTAAATCAGTTGAAGGACAATTTGATGTTGATGAATTAGTTGATATGTTTAAAAATTTTTACTATCAAAGAATGATTTTAGATATTACGGCATTAAAAAATTATAATGATATTAAAACCTTACAAAAATTATCAATTTCTTTAGATATGGATAAATTAATTTTATTATTAGACGATAGCGAAGAATCATCAAGTCCTAGTTATTTATCTAAATTAATTTCAATGGGAATCTATAATTTTACGCGTAATGTCGAAGGAATAATGTATTTATATAATAATCCTAATAGTTATCGTGATGTTGCCCAATATCATCAGATAGATAATCAAGATACTGAACAAGTTGTATATCAAGGAGTTGAAGCCAACTATTGTCGTATTATTGGCGTTAAAAATGTTACCGAAGAATCTGGTGCTACAACATTTTGTTATATGATGGTCAAGCAATTAAAGAAAAATTATAATGTTATTGGTGTGGAAGTTGATGCAAACGATTTTAATTATTTTAATGATAAAGTATTACATAGTGTCAACAGTCGTGACTTAGGCTATTTTATCGAAAAAAACAATGATAAAGATGTTATTATTGTCGATGTTAATAAAAGTCCTACAGCAATGGGATTAGTTCAAGAAATGATTTATTTGGTTGAACCATCAGTAATTAAGTTAAACAAATTAATGAATATCAAAAGAAATGCTTTCAAAGAATTATCAGGCAGAAAAATTGTTTTAAATCAAAGCCTACTTAGTTCTAAAGATGTTTTAGAATTACAATATGAAGCTCGAGCTAAATTTTTCTTTAATATGCCACCATTAAATGAAAGAGATTCAAATATTATGATTATGGATACTTTTTTATCTAAAATGGGATTTTTAAAGCAACAGGGTGAAGAAGAACAAGAAAAAAGAAAAAAAATATTCGGCTTATTTTAGGAGGTTTTATGAAAAAGGTAGTGATAATATGTTTGCTTTTGACTTTATGCTTTACTGTTGATATTGCTTATGCTGCTAATACCTATTCTAAAATAGTTTGTGGTGATGCTGAAGTTCCATACGCTGCAGCTCAAGTTACTAGTACTATAATAAACATTTTAAAAATTATTACGCCAATTATAATTATTATTTTTGGCATGATCGATTTAGTTAAAGGAGTCATGGCCCAAAAGGAAGATGATATTAGCAAAGGTAGTAAAACTTTTGTAAGAAGATTATTATTAGGAGCGTTTGTTTTTTTGGTTTTTGTTTTTGTTGAATTTATCATTGGTTTAGTTGCTCCAAAGAGCAGTAATACCAATATGTGGAATTGTGTCGATTGTTTTGTCAATAATAATTGCACAAGTATTATGAAATAATTGACAAATTAGTAAAAATATAGTATTATTAGATTTAGATGAGGAGGATTTTTATGTTTTTATTAGATGTTACTTGTGGTGGTGGAACTTTAGTAATGGATGAGATGATACCAAGATTAGTTTCTACTGCTATTGATATTATTAAAATAGTTGTTCCAATTTTATTAGTAGTTTTTGGTATGTTAGATTTAGGTAAAGCTGTTATGGCTCAAAAAGAAGACGAAATTAAAAAAGGTCAACAAACATTCGTTAAAAGATTAATTGCTGCTGTCATTGTATTCTTAGTTGTTTTTATTGTTGAATTAGTGGTTGGTTTAGTTGCACCTAAAGATGATAATACAAACATCTGGGGCTGCTTTGATTGCCTTGTTAATAATGAATGTGATCCTGCATAATTTAAAAAAAGATAATCGAAACTATTTATTATCTTTTTTTTTTATGTTATAATGTATTATGAGAAATAATATTTTTAGGGACGAGGTATAGATTATGTGGTTTATAGATATAATTAGGTCACTATTTTTTGCAATTGATGGCATTATTTATTCCTTTATTGTTACTGTTTATAATTTGTTTGTCGATATCGCACAAACTTCAATATTTACAGAAGAAGTAATTGATTTATTCGCATCTAAGGTATATGCACTTTTAGGTATTTTCATGCTGTTTAAAGTATCTTTTTCCATATTATCCTATATAGTCAGTCCTGATGACTTTCTAGATAAAACAAAAGGTTTTAGTAAATTAATTAGTAATATAATTATCACTTTGACTTTATTAATTGCTACTCCATGGATTTTCACACAAGCAATGGAAATTCAAAGAATTATATTGCGAGATAATATTATTGGCAAAATATTTTCTACTTCCAATGTTAATACTCAAGTGGTAACTGATCCAGGAAGCACTATGGCTTATGAGACTTTTAAAGCTTTTTACCATTTAGATATTGATAGTTTCCCAGAATGTAAAGGGATCGAAGAAGCTAGTGCTGATGAAATAAGTAATGGTACTTTTGATTCCTGTAAAACAGAAGCATTTAATGATGCTGATGATTTCGAATCATTAGCCCAAACATTAAGATATGCACATCAAACTAATAGCGTTACTATTTATATGGATTCTAATTTGGTCAATCAAAAGTCCAATATTGATACCTATACTATGAGTTATACATTTTTAATATCTACTTTGGCTGGTGGTGCAATTTGTTTACTACTGATTGTTTTCTGCTTTGATATAGCAGTTAGAAGCGTAAAATTAGGATTTTTACGAATGCTTGCTCCAATTCCAATTGTATCTCGTGTTGATCCTAAAAAAGGAAAAGAAGTTTTTGATAAATGGTTAAAAGTTTGTATAAGTACTTATTTAGATTTGTTTATAAGATTAATTGCTATATATTTTGCTATTTTTGTTATTACTCAACTAATTGATCTAAGATTTGTGGATGCAGTAACAGGATTAGAAACAGATGTTAATGCTTTTGTTAAAGTATTTATAATTTTAGGTGCATTATTATTTGCTAAACAATTACCTAAGCTAATTGAAGATTTAACCGGTGTAAAGATGAGTGGCAAGTTTACTTTAAATCCAATGAACAAATTAAGACAAACGCCTTTAGTCGGAGCTGGTTTGACAACCGCTGCTGCCTTAGCTGGTGGTGCTTATACAGGTTTTAAAGCTGGGCAACAAGCTGGAGCACCTATGCGTGGTATGTGGCAAGGTATGATGGGAGCTAGAAGAGATATAAGAGGTAAAGTCCCTTTAATGGGTGATGACAAAGGTGGAAAGAGTCCTCGTGCTTTCCATTCTGGTATGCAGTCTGGTTATAAAACTATAACAGGTAAAGACTATGAAACCTTTGATCCTTGGAAAGTAATAGGAAATAAAAAAGGTGCTTCGATGGTTGACGAATACAAACAAAGTAAATATGCTTTGCAAGGACAACAAGCTTCTCTTGATGCTGAACTTCAAGCTTTATATGATCAATTAAAAAATACTACTGATCCAGAAAGAAAAAGAAGCTTAACTGCTGATATTGAAGCTAATAGAAGTAAATATGGTAAGATTTCTAAACATATTTCGGTTATTGATGATCAAATTAAAGATGTTAAAAGATTATATCATATTGATGATTCTCCACAGAAAGATCTCGAAGCTGCAATGGCAGCTGCTAGAAGCCCAAGAATAGAAAGTAGTGTAAGTAGTCCTTCTACAGCTGCTTCAGGGCCAACTATTCGTACTGCAGCAACTGATACTACAGTTAAAACACCAAGTGGTGGTGAAGTAAAAGTTCATGCTGGAGAACAACATACAGACTCTGGAATAATAATTGGAAATGATAGTAATTGGAATAGAAAATAAAAAGGGTGTGATACTAAATGAATAATTTTTTAATACCGGCTAATGCCAAAAAGTCAATGTTAATATTTGGATTATTTACAAAATTTGATCTAATATTATTTTTAGTGGGAGTTGGAATATCGTTATTATTATTAATGACTCTTCCAGTGCAACAAATTGCTATAGCAATTATTGCTTTATTACCAGCTTTAGTTACCGGATTTTTGGTTATGCCAGTACCAAATTACTATAATATGCGAACTTTACTTAGTTCAGCTATTCAATTTTTAATGAATCAAAGAAAGTTTAAATGGAAAGGTTGGTGTGTTCCTCATGGCGAAGACAAAAAGAAGTAATTATACTACTGATTTTGTACCAGTTAAAGAAATAAAAAATGGTTATATCATACTTGATAATGGATTAAAAGTAACAGGGGTTAAAATAATGCCAAGGAATATTTTTATTCTAGATCAACAAACACAAGATGCTATTATTGCTAATTTAAGAACAGTTTATAATACAATTGATTATGAATTTTGGATTATTGCGGCAGATAGACCAGTAGATATTCACGTTTATTTATCACAACTAGAACTCCTATATAACAATATTAGTAATCCTGTAAAAAGGAAATTAATTATGGAAGATATTAATAAAGGAAATATGTTTATGAATAATAATATTGTTGATACTGAATATTTCTTATTATTTAGAGAAAAAAAAGATGATATAATTCAAAAAAGAATAAGAAGTTTAATCAATACTTTAGCAGGTGCTGGATTAGTGGCTTATCAAACTACTAATGATGACTTACGAATGATTTTGGATAATTTCTTAAATGGTGGAGTAACCACTACGTTTGGGACGGTGTTAGGATAATGGATATAAAAGCACAAATAGCTCCTAAGGGCTTAGAATTTAAATCAAGTGATTTTATCATTAGTGATAAATATGCAACTATTTTAACAGTAATTTCTTATCCAAAATTTATATCTCCTGGATATTTAGCTAATTTAACTAGTATGTCTGGAGTTAAAGTAGTAATTAAACATATACCTTTACCATTTAGTGTTATTCAAAGAATGCTCAATAAAGAAATAGCTGATTTAAAAGCACGTTATCAAGAAGAAAATGATAAAACAATTCAAGAAAGAATTAGACAAGATTATGAATCATTAGAATATTTTATTTCACAGTTAGTTAGTACTCAATCTAAAATATTTGATTTCCAAATGCATGTTATGGTAACTGCTGACTCCGAAGAAGAATTGATTAGTAAAAAACTACAAGTAAAAAGTTATTTAGAAGCAATGGAGATGAAAGCTTTTCCACTAAGATTTGAACAAGAAAGAGTTTTAAAATCAATTATTCCAATTTATCCAAAACAAACAATAGAAGATAGAATTGGAACACCAATTCCTGCTCCAACTATTGCCGCAATGTTTCCTTTTATTTTTGATAGTATTAAAGACCCAGGATTATCTTGTTTATTAGGTGTTGATTTTTCTGGTGGAGTTATTTTATTTAATCAATTCTTATATCAAATAAGAAAAGAACATAATCGCAATAATGCTAACATTATTATTTTAGGTACATCAGGTTCAGGTAAATCAACCGCTGCTAAACTATTAATCAGAACGCATATTCGAAACGATATTCAAATAGTTATAATTGACCCTGAGGGTGAATTTGAAGATATGACAAGATTATATGGAGGAGACTTTATCGATTTAGGTAAAGGTGGAGAGTTTGGAATGGTAAACCCTTTAGAAATCATTATGGATGCTGATGACGATGAAATAAAACAAGGATTGGGGTACACTGTCTTAACAAGAACCTTACAATCTATAAAAGCTTTTATTAAATATTATGACCCAAGTACTGAAGAAGATGTAATTAATGTATTTAGTGAAATTGTTCAAGATACTTATCGTCGGTTTGGCATAGATTTTACAACAGATTTTTCTAAACTAACTTCAGATGACTATCCAACTTTAAAAGATGTGTATGCAACAATAAGAGGTAAATTATTATCTATTCCTGAAAAAACACATGAAAAAGATGTATTAGAAAAATTAGAGTTAAAAATTCGTCCATTAGTCAAAGAATTAAGATATTATTTTGATGGACATACTACAATAAAACCACAAAGTAATTTTATTGTATTTAATATAAGAGAGTTAATGAATAGTGATAAAAATATTCGTAATGCTTTATTTTTCAACATATTAAAATATGCTTGGAGTTTAACTTTAAATCCTAATGTCAATACAGTTTTAACCGTTGATGAAGCGCATGTTTTAATTTCTGGTGATAATCTTTTAGGAGCAGATTTCTTAGGACAAATTCAAAGACGTGCCCGTAAATATAATACCGGTACTATCATTATTACACAACAACCTTCAGATTTCAGTGACCCTTCTGTTATTACACAAGGAAAGGCTATATTTGATAATGCGTCTTATTATCTAGTTATGGGATTGAAAAAACAAGCTGTCGAAGATTTATCTAAATTAATCGATTTAAATGATAATGAAAAAGAAAGTATTAAACGTTATAACCAAGGTGAAGCTTTATTTGTCTGTGGCAGTAGAAGAATGCGGATTAATATAATTGCTACTGAACAAGAATTAGATTCCTTTGGTAGTGGTGGTGGATTATAAAATAAAGTGGTGGTGATGTAGATGAACAATGAACTAAATAATGGAAATAATCCTCAACAAAATCAAAAAAATATTCCTGAAAAAGGAAATTTTTCTGCATTACCAAGTCAAAATAATCAAGTAAATCAAAACAATCAAGTAAATCAAAATAATCAAGCAAATCAAAACAAATCAAATTTATCAAATAATAATATAAAAAATGGATATAATCCCAATCAAATTAATCGTGGGAATAATGCCAAAAATAATCCACAGCTTGCTGCAAGAGATAAAATTGTTAATCAGGCTAAACAAGAAATGGTAAAAGAAGGAGCGAAAGCTGCTGCTACTGCCGCTGCTGGACCAGCAGGTGGAGCCGCCGTTGAAGCTTTATCTAAAACTAAAGCTGGTCAAAAAATATTGAATAATGCTACTAATAAATTAACACCTAAAAAGTTTAGCCCTTTTTCTTTTTTCAAAAATGATAAAAAGGAAGACGAAGAAGAGGCCGAAGGTGAAGGTGAAGTAGCCATTGATATGGCTAAAAAAATAATTAACTTTGGTGCGATTGGAACATTTGGTATTAGTGGTTGCTTTTCTTTTATAATTATAATTTTAATTGTTACAATTATTATCGCGCCATTATTTTATATTAACGAACTTATATCTTCAGCTGGTAATGCACTTTCCGATTTTGGTGAAAAACTTGGTAATTTTTTAACTTTTCGCGGTTGGTGTAATGATGAAGAATGTGAAGAAATTGAACAAAATAATTTTTATGAACATATTGACGAAGTTTATGATGAATATTTAGAAGATAAAAATGTAAGATTAAATGTCACATTGTTGACAGCTACCTTAACATATGCTGATCCTTTCACTACTCTTGATGATGAGGCAATTACTAATATTGAAGATTTAGTGCCTTCTAATTACATTGATTTTAGAAAAAGTGACGCTAAGATTGATACTTTAGCTGAAAAAATGGTTAGTTATTGTTGTTATAAAAATGGTAATTTATATATGACTGATAATAATGAACCTATGTGTCGGGGGAGTGACGGGACTAATTATGATGGAATAAATTATAATTGTCCACAAGAAAAAGGTTACTCAGAACGTTATATTTTGGATATTGATCGTTATGAAGAATATTTAAGAGAAGATTTTGTAAGAAAATTTTACTTTGATAATAAGTCAGGTAATTCTGTTGACGCAAAAGTTGACGATGCCGTCGATGAAATTTTTTTAAGAGTTGCAATGTATGAAGATTATGATAACAGTGTTGGTTCATCAACTAATTTTACGGGTAATAATACAACTGTTACAATTTTAGATTGTAACAATAACACTGTTATTGAACAAGTCTCACTTTATGAGTACTTACAAGGAGTTTTATATGTCGAAGGATTCGCAACTGGGCGTTCCGAAGAATTTTTGAAAGTTATGGCTGTTGTAGCTAAAAATTTTTTATACGCCTTAAATGGAGTCTCTGTTGATTCTGTTCCGACGGAATTAAGAGTTAGAAGTTGTCAAATGAATCAGATTTTTTGCAGTGTAACTGAAGGATGTCATAGTTGGGAAGATGGAACACCGGAAAATTGTTCGGTTTATAATTCCAATTCAACAGCTTGTGATACAATTGCTAGTGGACCTGATGAAAATGGAAATTATCGGAATCCACCTTTAGATGCAGATTCTGAAACTTTAGAAAAAATAAAAAATGCCATTGATTCTACATTGTCTGAATTTATTATTAAAGATGGTAAATTTGTTTTAACGCAATATCGTGCTTCGTGTTCTGGAATTTGTGATTCATCAAATAATATTATGGATCAAGCTAAAGCTAATGACATGATTGAATCTGGTGGTACTTATAAAGAAGTGCTAAACTATTTTTATAATGGTGATATTGAAGAAGTTGAACTCTATATAGCTGGTTATCCATTAGATTTGCAATACAATAATGTTACATCTGCTTATGGTTGGCGAGTTGACCCAATAAGAGGTTGTTGCCGTCATCATAATGGCACAGATATTGGGGCTGATCCAGATGCTAACATTTACTCTATTGCAGATGGAGTTGTTGTGACAAATACTTATCATAATTCCTATGGTAATTACACAATAATTGGTCACGGTCAATTAGATCCTGATACGGGTTATTATGAATATTATAGTTTATATGCCCATCAAATAAGATTATCTACTTTAATTTCCGTTGGGGATACAGTAAGGGCAGGACAACAAATTGGTGATGTAGGTTCGACTGGTGATTCAACTGGACCTCACTTACACATTGAAATATATAGCTATGTAAATGGTAGACAAGTTCGTCAAGATCCTGTCGAGTATTTCTCAGGAGTTGAGTTGACAGGACAAGTTGGTGGTACTTTGTATGATTCAGAAAGTCAATGTCAAACTCAAAGTGGTAGTGGAAGTTGTAGTTAGGAGGGTACAAAGTGAAAAAAATAGTATTTGGAGTTTTGTTATTATTAATCCTAACAGGATGTGATGTACAATACGATTTAGTGGTTACAAATAAAGAAAAAATAACAGAAACAATAACTGTTTCTGTTGATAATCAAATTATTGAAAACAATTCTATGACTATTGATGAATATTTGGATTATTATTCTAGTCTTTATGAAAATAACCCTGGATATGCCGGAATTAATATAGATACTAAAAAAGGTGATACATATTCTTCTTTTATAGCTAAGAATGAATATTCTTCCTTAGATGATTATATAACATCCTATACTTTTAAAAATATGTTTAATAGTGCAACAATTGAAAGGGTAGGCAGTTATATTAGTTTTACTACTTCAAAAAACGTCTATTTAGAAAACATTAAAAATGATCAGTTAGTTTCTGAACAATCAAAGTATGATAGTTTTAAAATAAGTATAAAATTTTATAATAAACTAGCTAACCATAACGCTGATGAAGTTGATGAGAAAAACAATATCTATTCATGGAATATTGATGAAAACTCAACTAAAGATTATATTTATTTTAAAATAAGTCCTGATGTTAGATATGATGTTATGATCAAGGATATTATTCAAAATAATATATTATTGATAAGTATTATTGGTGGAATATCACTGTTAGTTATTATTTTTGTTCTTTATGTTATGATCAAAATGAAAAAAAATAACGAAATTTAATTAATTATGTGATATAATGTTATGTAGAAATAATTAAGAGGTGAACCTAAATGAAATTAAAATTTAAAGCAACGGCTAAAGATTATCTAATATTTGCTATATTTGCAGTTGTTTTATTATATTTTGTAGCAATTGCTGTATTAAATCTTTCTAGTTTTGCTACTAATGGCCGTTTTCATGGCTTTGATCCATTACCAGCTTTTTCATCACAATATATACTTCCAACGATTGTTGGGTATATATTCGCTCTTATTTTTATTATTACTAGTGTTTCCTCTTATTTCTTTGATCGTGATAAAGGGATTGGTTTTAGTACTGGTGCTAAAGAAGAAAAGGGATATGCCAGATGGGCAGATGAAAAAGAATTTAAAAAACAAAAAGATATTTATAAAGTTATACCTAGTCAAGAAACTTGTGAACATGCAGGGATTCCATTAATTAATAATGGTAAAGAAATATGGGTTGATGCTGGCGAATACCATAATTTAATTTTAGGTTCTACTGGTTCAGGTAAAACTCAAACAATGGTTCAACCGATGGTCCGTATTTTAGCTAAAAAAGGTGAATCAATGATTATTACCGATCCTAAAGGTGAAATTTACGAAAACAATGCTGAAATGTTAAAAGAAAAAGGTTATAATATCGTTTTACTTAATTTTCGTGATCCACAAAAAGGTAGCGCTTGGAACCCATTAGGATTACCTTATCAATTATATAAATCAGGTAATAAGGATAAAGCTAATGAGTTACTAGACGACTTAGCGATGAATATTTTGTATGATGATAAAGCTCAAAATCAAGATCCATTCTGGGAAAAAACTTCTGCTGATTATTTTACTGGTTTAGCTTTAGCATTATTTGATGATGCTAAAGAAGATGAAATTAATTTAAATACAATTAATTTAATGACAACTGTAGGTGAAGAAAAATTAGGTAATACAACTTATATTAAAGAATATTTTAACTATAAAGATAAAGCAAGTCCTGCTTACATTAATGTTTCTTCTACGATTATGGCACCGAGTGATACTAAAAGTAGTATTTTGTCAGTATTTAAACAAAAAATTAAATTATTTTCTTCAAGAGAAAATTTATCAGAAATGTTAAGCCATAGTGACTTCGATTTGAAAGATATTGGACGTAAAAAAACTGCTGTTTTCTTAGTAATTCAAGACGAAAAGAAGACATATCATTCTTTAGTTACTATTTTTATTAAGCAATGCTATGAAACATTAATTGATGTTGCTCAAGAATCAGGTGGTAAATTACCTTTTAAAACTAATTTTATTTTGGATGAGTTTGCTAATATGCCACCTTTAAAAGACGTAACAACAATGGTTACTGCTGCTCGTAGTAGAAATATTAGATTTACTTTCATCATTCAAAACTTTGCTCAATTATATCAGGTTTATGGTAAAGAAAATGGTGAAACAATTAAAGGTAACTGTGGTAATATTGTCTATCTTATTAGTAGTGAATTAGCGTCACTAGAAGAAATTAGTAAATTATGTGGTGAGGTTAAATCAAAAGAAAAAGATAAAACGGCTAGTACACCTTTAGTAACTGTTAGTGACTTGCAAAGATTACCGGAAAATACAATTATTGTTTTACGAATTAGATCAATGCCTTTTAAAACAAAAGTCGTTCCTGATTGGAAAATTCAAAAAGAAGGCGGATGGGGAAAAACTTATCCTAAAGCTACTTATCCAACTAGAGAAAGACAAGAAATTAAATTATTTGATTTAAAAGCTTATGTGGATGCAAAAAGGGAAGATAAATTAAATGATATGATGTCTTCATTTAATCGTCCTCCTGTTCCTCCGGTTATTCCTAGAGAACCTAAACAAAATAATCAATCAGTTAAAGAAGATAGTTTTGATATTGATGCGTTGGTTCAACGTATTGATGCTAAAATAGCTGAATTAGAAGAGCAAGAAAAACAAGAACAATTATCTAAATCTCAATCTCAAAATTTAGAAAATAAAGCAACAGAAAATAAGGAATCTGTTTCAACGTCAAGTTTTACTTCATCTGATGCTTCTAAAGCCGTTGAAACAATGTCTAATGGTTCTAAAGTTATTGAGGAACCTAAAATAGAATTGAAAGAAGAAGAAAATAAAGTAATTAATGGTGTTACTGATGATCAATTTTTTGATGATTTCTTTAATGATGAAGAATAGATTTATTGCCTTTATTAATTTTATCTTATAACATATAATGTTATAGGGTGGTTATAATGAATATTAGTATTCATGATTTATTAACTAAAGGTGATGTCAATATTATCGATATTAGAAGTGTTGAAAAATATAATGATAATCATATTAAAAATGCTAAACATATTCCCATGATTTTATTATTGAAGGACCCTAGTAAATATTTAAATAAAAATGAAGATTATTACATTTATTGTCAATATGGTAAAAATAGTTATAAAGTTTGTCTAACATTAGCTAGACAAGGGTATAAAGTTCACAATATAATTGGTGGATATGAAGCTTGGTTATTAGAAAAATAGACTGCATTTAATATGCGGTTTATTTTTATTTGAATTGACCTTTAACAAACTATATAGTATAATTAAAATGGTGAAATACTATGGAATATATCATAATAGCATTATTAATTATAATATTAATTATTTCTATTTTCGCATTAACTAAAAACATTAATGAATCAAATATTACGGAAAGATTAGGCAAATTAGAGACTAATGTAGTTAAAGAAATAGGCGAATTCAAGTCGTCTTTTAGTAGAGACTTAGGTAATGATTTTGACAAATTAAACGATAAATTAGACAATAAATTAACCTTAATTAATAATAAAGTTAACGAACGATTAGATGAAAATTTTGAAAAAACAAACAAAACATTTACAAATGTTTTAGAAAGATTATCAAAAATTGATGAAGCACAAAAGAAAATTGATAATTTGTCAAGTGATATTATCTCTTTACAAAGTGTTTTAACTGATAAAAAAACAAGAGGTATTTTTGGTGAAGTTAATTTAAAAAACATTATGTATAATATTTTTGGAGATAATGATAAAATATATCAAATGCAGTATAAATTTAATAATGATACGATTGCTGACTGTGTTTTATTTGCGCCTCAACCTTTAGGTTTAATTGCTATAGATTCAAAATTTCCCTTAGAACATTATCAAATTATGGTGGATAAAAAAAGAGAAGTTGGGGTAAGAGAACAGGCAGAAAAATTATTTAGAAATGATATGAAAAAGCATATCGATGCTATTAGCAGTAAATATATTATCGATGGTGTGACTAGTGATCAAGCAATTCTTTTCTTACCTGCTGAAGCAATATTTGCTGAAGTTAATGCTTACCACTCTGATATCATCGAATATGCATATAAAAAAAGAGTGTGGATAACTAGTCCTACTACTTTAATTAGTACCTTAACAACAATTCAAATAATCATGAAAAATATGGAAAGAGATAAATATGCTACTGTTATTCATAACGAATTGAGATTATTAAGTAGTGAATTTAATCGTTATAAAGAAAGATGGGATAAGTTATATCGTAGTATTGAAACCGTTAGTAAAGATGTAAAAGATATTCATACAACAACTGATAAAATAACTAAAAGATTTAATGCAATTAATCAAGTAGAAATGGAGAAAATTGATGAAATTGAATAAAATAAACATAATCATTGCTTTTGTTTTATGTTTTATTTCAGTGTTTTTTGCTTTAAATAATAAAGATATTACTTTAATATTATTTAGTTTATATATCGTTTTACCATTTATCTTTAAAGTCAAACCAATAATGACTTTATTATATATGTTATTTGGTTTTATTGCTTTATTTTTAGGTTGCCAATTGCATTTATACAAATTAACAACTTGGTTTGATAATTTTTCCCATTTTATTTGGGGAATGTTATCAGGAATACTTGCTATTTTTATATTAATTAAATTAAAAATGTTTAATAATAAAAATATAATATTTAATTGTTTGTTTATATTTATTTTTTCGTTAGCTAGTTCTGGAATTTGGGAGATAGTTGAATTTGTTATTGATAATTTATTTAATCAAGATATGCAAAGAGTGGCTACGGGAGTATACGATACAATGAAAGATATTATTGTTACTTTATTTGGAAATATTATATTTATTTTATGTTTCTATTTTGAATATAAAAATAAAAAAATATTAATTAGATATATAATTGATAATTTATAAGGAGGTCTTATGCTAGAAGATAGGATTATAGAACTATTAACTAAAACTGATAAAGCCTTATCGGTGACTGAAATTAATGATGCTTTAGGTTTTAGTAGTGTGGATGAGTTGAAAGAATTGTTAAAAGTATTAAATAAACTAGAAGATGAATTAAAAATTTATCGAACCAAGAAAGACAATTATTTATTATTTACCAATAGTCATTTAAAAGTTGGAACAATGATAGCTAATAAAAAAGGTTATGGTTTTGTCGATATAGAAGGTGATGAAGATGTTTTCATTCCACCAGCTAATATGAATGGTGCAATTCATGGTGATAAAGTAATAGTCGAAATAACATCACCTAAAGGAATTGATTTAGAAGGAAGAATTCTAAAAATAGTCGATCGTAAATTTAAACAAATGGTTGGAGAAATTTATTATATTAAAAATAAACCTTTTTTAAAATTAGATGATGATCGTGTTAAGTTAAATGTTGAAATTGATAAGAAGAAAACTTTAGGCGCAATGGCAGGACATAAAGTCTTAGTTAAAATAACTAACAAATTAAAAGATAATAATTATAAAGGTGAAGTAATTAAAATACTAGGTCATAAAAATGATCCTGGTGTCGATATATTATCAATTACTAATGAAATGGGAATACCTGATACATTCAGTGAAGAGGTAATGAATGAATTAAATAACATTCCCGATGAAGTATTAGAAAAAGATTTGATTAATCGAACTGACTTAAGAAAGGAAATTATTTTTACTATTGATGGTGATGATACTAAAGATATCGATGATGCTATTTCCATTGAAAAAATTGGTGATAATTATAAATTAGGGGTTCATATTGCTGATGTTAGTTACTATGTAAAACCTAATACCGCTTTAGATAGCGAAGCTTTTGATCGTGGAACTAGTGTTTATTTAGCAGATCGTGTAATACCTATGTTACCTCATAAATTATCGAATGGTATTTGTTCTTTAAACCCAAATGTCGATAGACTAGCTTTATCCTGTATTATGGAAATTGATTCAAATGGTAATGTTGTAGATTATGATATCTTGCAAACCGTTATTAGATCAAAAATTCAAATGACTTATAAAAAAGTTAATCAAATTTTAGAAGAAAATATTATTCCAGATGGTTATGAAGAATTTGTTGACAAATTGAAAATGATGAATGATTTAGCTCATATTCTTCGTAAAAATAAAGAAAATAGGGGTTATATTGATTTTGATATCGATGAATCTAAAATCATTGTTGATGATAAAGGTAAAGCTATTGATATAACATTACGAAATAGAGGAGCAGGTGAAAAATTAATCGAGGATTTTATGATTGCTGCTAACGAAACTATCGCTACTCACGTTTATTATATGGATCTACCTTTTATTTATCGTGTTCATGGTGAGCCTAATGAAGAAAAAATTAATAACTTTATGAGATTTTTAAATATACTAGGCTATAAGGTTAAGGAAGATATAAAAAAAATCACGCCTAAAACTATGCAAAATATTTTAGGCCAATTAAAAGATAAGAAAGAATTTCATTTATTGTCAGCTTTACTTTTAAGAAGTATGCAAAAGGCAATTTATGACACTAATAATATCGGACATTTTGGAATAGCAAGTAAATGTTATACTCACTTTACTTCACCAATTAGAAGATATCCTGATACGACTGTACATCGTTTATTACATACCTATTTGTTTGATAATAATATCAACAATGATACTATTAGCTATTATGAAAAAGAACTACCATTTGTTGCTGAACATGCTTCTAACATGGAAAGAAGAAGTATAGAATGTGAAAGAGCTGTTGACGATATGAAAAAAGCTGAGTATATGATGGATCATATTGGCGAAGAATTCGATGGAATAATTAGTTCAGTTTTAAATTTTGGTATGTTTGTTGAATTACCTAATTTAATCGAAGGATTAGTAAGATTAGATAGTTTAAAAGGAGACTATTATACTTATGATGAAACAACATTTACCATAAGAGGTAATAAAGATAAACGAGGATATCGATTAGGCGATAATGTTAGAGTAAAAGTAATTTCAGCTGATAAAGAAAAACGGACCATTGATTTTGAGGTGATTAAAGATGGAGATCCAAAACAGGAAAGCTAATTTTGACTATGAAATAATCGATACTTTTGAAGTAGGAATTGTTTTAACTGGAACGGAAATTAAATCAATTAGATTAGGGAAAGCTAATTTAAAAGATAGTTATGCTATTATTAAGAACAATGAAATATATTTATTAAATATGCATATTAGTAAATATGATCAAGGAAATATCTTTAATCATGAAGAAACTAGAACTAGAAAACTATTAATGCATAAAAAAGAAATATTAAAATTAAGAGATAAATTAGATTTAGAAGGTTTTACTTTAATTCCAATTAAATTATATTTTAAAGGTAGTAAAGCTAAAATATTATTGGGTTTAGCTAAAGGTAAAAAAAATTACGATAAAAGAGAAGCAATTAAGAAAAAAGATATTACAAGACAATTAGCTCGTGATTTGAAAAATTATTAGATGGGTGTTAATATGGCTTGGACCGCAAACAACGAAAAAAATGAATTTAAATCATATACAAATAAATTAATTGCACATTTCAACCGTTATATTACCAATTTAAGAAGAATAACTAACTATAATTTAGATGTAACTAATATTGCTATTCTTTATCGTAATCGAATTTTTGATTTGGAAGAAGATTTTTTAAAGCATGGGATAAACTTTTTTGACACAATTGCTTTGAGAAATATTATTAATCAATATTTTCTTAGCTTATTAGATGAAAGTTTAAATACAATCGATAGAATATTAGATAAATTAAAGGTGATTCATAGACTATACTTGTTTGATAAAACATCTATTTTGGCAAATAAATTTACAAGTACTAATATAAAACAATATGATCAAATATGTTCTAAAATAATAAGCTTTGATATAAGAAACGATATCTTATCAGCTTTAATTCCATATTTTAGTAATGATAAATATTATATTTTTACTCCAGGAGAATTTACTAGTCAATATGAAAAAGTCAAATCAGAATTATTACAGTTAGGATTAGTTGATTTGATACCTACTATCGATGAGAAAATACTACCACTTATTGCAAAACAAGAATTGGCTAGTGCTAGATTTAATGATTTAAAAGATTTTAAACCAAAAACAAATATATTTACAAAAAGTTAAAGTTGTGGTATTATATATATCACATGGGGCTGTCTAGTTTCGACGAGAATATTATTTTTAAAGGGCAAGTCGTCAAGGTATGACGTTATAATCCAAAATAAAAATAACTGGAAACAGAAACCAATTAGCTTTCGCTTAATAACATAGAAGGCTGCTTCTTTATTTCTTTACTCACGGGAAGTAAAAGAAGCTCGATTAGTGAGTTATATCAATAATTTATTTTCTAGGATTGTTGATGAATTTAATAGAAATTACTAAGTAAAATTTTGATAATTTATTATTACTTAGGAAATCAACAAATTATCTAAACTTGTAGAACTTTAATCTTGGTATTTTCGGACAGGGGTGCGATTCCCCTCAGCTCCACCATTATGTTGATATACGCACACAAATTTAGGTGGCGTTTTTTTAAATAAGAATATAATAATTGCTAGTTTAGTATAAAATTATTTAAAATAATAATGATTATATATTAAGTTTTGGTATAATTTATATATATATATAAGATTTAATTGTTTAGACTATGTTGTAAGTTAATCTAATATATAAAGGAGCGAAAATGAAGGAAATTATTGATAAACTAAATTACTATTTAAATGAGATTTGTAATTATTTAGAAAAGGGAAATGGCTTTTTATTAAAAAATATACTTTTTATTTCAAGATTAAATGATGCTTTTTTAGAACACATACAATGTTATAATTTAGATAATGAAACAAAACAAAATAAATTAACATTTGAAGATGTTTTCCTTCTTGCTAGAGAAATTGTCGAAAGTATTGATAAAAGCTATTTAGAGGGTTTTGATAATTTAATTCAAAGTGGAGAACTAGATTTTAGTTTTGAAAATGCTTACGAAGATTCGCAATGTATAAGTATGTATAGAAAAAATCAAGTAAAACAAATTATTAATATTAATAGAGAATTTAATTATAATGATGTAATATTATTAATGCATGAATTTATTCATTATACGAATGGTAAACAAAATTCAATAAATCGCCATTATTTTACAGAATTTTTATCTATTTACTTTGAATTTTATGCAATTGATTATTTATTAAAAAAAGGAATAAATAAAGATGAAATAGATTATTTTTGTCGATTTAAAAATGTTGAAAGACATTCAAAAGCTCTTTTTGAATACGAAATAGTTTTATTATCATTTATAAAATTTGGTAATTTAGATGATAATACAGTTTCTTTATTGCAACAATATTTATTAAATATAAAAAAAGAAGAATTTGAAAAAGAATGTTCTGTTTTATATAAAAATTTGTGTTTGATTGAAGAGAAATATAAGGAAAAAATCAATGGAATTTCTAAGATGCTTGGATGTGCACTAAGTGAAGAATTTATAACACAAAATTATCGATATATATTAGGCACTATTTTAGCAATTTATGCTTATAAATATGTTGATTTTAAAGATATTATTTATTTAAATAATCATATTAATGAATATGATGATAAAAGTGTTTATGAAATTTGTCTTAGTATTGGAATTGATGTGAACGATGAAAATTTCCAGCAGAAACTATTTACTGCTATGGATGAATATATAGATAATAAAAAGAATTATGAAAAGAATATTCAAATTTAATTTATGATTCGAAATTTATTGAATCAAATGTTATAAGGGTTATAATTTATAGATAATTATTGATTTTTTAAAGAGGTGAGAAAAATGAAAGAAGAGAATACAAGATTATTAAATTTAATCGGTATGAATGAAGCAGGAATTACGACCGAAGAAAAGCCAATTATCGGAACTCAAGCTTTAGCTACTTGTTTTGGAATATTACTATATGAAAGAAAAAAAAAGATAGCTTTAGTTGCCCATGTATCCACCAATTTTTTGCCTACAGTTATGAGTTTGTTTCAATTGATAGATTTATCTAGTGATAATACATTTGAATATTTAATTATTCCTGGTTATTACTCTTCAAAAGAAGATCACTATGATATACGACGCCAATTATTTCAGATATTCAACAATTGTGAAATTTTAAAAACTAAATTTATACCTTTTATAGAACATAAAAAATTATTAGATATTGTTAAATTAGATCAAGAAACATTATCTTATGAATTTGCTTTTGATTCTAAAACTGGTAAATTTATAAATGATGAAGTTTATTTTGGATTTGAGTATTTAGAAATTAATAAAAAAACAAAATAATAATATATATAATAATTGTTATTTAGTATAAATAGTTGTATAAAAAATATCAACAGTATTAATATAAGTGATTTGTTTCCGATTCACAAATTTTGCTTTTGAAAAATACTTTCATCGAAGATAGTTAACATCTTAGAAGATATTGTTGTTTTGACTATTACTTTTGACAAATATAATCTTAAATGCTATAATTAAATAGTTCAAAGGGGAGATTTTAGTGAAAATAAGTTCCGTCAATTTAGAAGTTAGTGCAGTTAGACGTAGTCAATATCCGACGGATAATAAGCCAGAGTTTTTATTAGTTGGTAGATCTAATGTGGGAAAAAGTAGTTTTATAAACACTTTAATTAATCGAAAAAATTATGCTCGAACTTCAGCCACACCTGGTAAAACACAAACGATTAATTTTTATTTAGTAAATGACCAATTTTATTTAGTTGATGCACCGGGCTATGGTTATGCTCAAGTCAATAAGAAAAAGCAAAAAAAGTTTGGTTTAATGATGGAAGATTATCTGACTAATCGCAAAAATTTAAAACAAGTTTTTATGTTAATTGATTTTCGACATAAGTTATCAAATGATGATATCATGATGTATAACTTTTTAAAATATTATAAGTTACCTGTAACGATTGTTGCTACTAAAGTTGACAAAATACCAATTACTAAACAACAACAACAAAGAAATTTAATTTTAGAAGACTTGGACTTAGTAATAGGTGATGAATTCATTATGTTTAGTAATGTTACTAAAATTGGTAAAGATGAAATTCATCAAAAAATTGAAAGAACAATTTAGCTTATTACACTTTTAAAACAAATTCATAATATATCAATAGGTGATATCATGAAATTTGTTATAGACAATAATAAATTTGTTGTTTTTTTAAATAAAAAGTTTGATTTAGATGATAAAATAAAATTAGAAAAATATTTCAAAGAATTATTTCATAAATTAAAAAATAAATATAATATTGAAGTTAATGGTTATTATAACATTGATATTTATGCTGATAAATATTATGGGACTATTATTGAAATGGAAAACGAAGATTTAGAATATTATACTTATTTTAATCAAATTGACATGGAAATAAATGTATTTAAAAGTAATTTTTATTATGAAATAAATTATAATTTTTTAGATAAAAATATTTTAAACAAAGTTGTTTGTTATAAATATAATGATAAAATATATTTAAAGATTAAAGAAGCTATTGATGAAATAACTTTATCAAAACTATTAGAATACAGTAATGTTTTATATGGTGAAGAAGTAGAAAAAATTACTAAATATGGTAAGAAGGTGAATTTATGAAAAAACCAGTTGTCGCTTTAGTAGGACGTCCTAACGTTGGAAAAAGTACTTTATTTAATCGCTTAGTTGGTACTAAGATAGCTATTATAGAAGATGTTCCTGGTATAACAAGAGATCGAATTTATGGTGATGTTAAATTTGGTGAATACTCTTTTCATTTAATCGATACTGGTGGAATTGATATTAGTAACGAAACGTTTAATGATGAGATAAAAATCCAGGCTGAAATAGCTATCGAAGAAGCTGATGTCATTGTTTTTGTAGTGGATGCTAAAGAAGGTATTACAACTAATGATTTAGTTGTAAGAGATATGCTGTTAAAATGTAATAAAAAGATTATAGTAGCAATCAATAAAATCGATAGTAAATTATCTAAAGATAATATTTATGATTTTTATGAGTTAGGATTTGATCACTATATTAATATTAGTTCAGAACAAAATGAAGGAATATATGAATTGTTAACTGAAATTACTAGTGATTTTAAAGTTACTAAAGAAGAAACAAATAACGTAATTAAATTTAGCGTTATCGGTCGACCTAATGTTGGAAAAAGTAGTTTAGTTAATGCTATTTTAAATGAAGAAAGAGTTATTGTTTCACCAATCGCTGGGACAACCCGTGATGCTATTGATACACCTTTTACGTATCATGATGAAAAGTTTGTCGTTATTGATACCGCTGGTATGCGGAAAAAAGGAAAAATATATGAAACAGTTGAAAAATATAGTTTATTAAGAAGTATGAAGGCAATTGATCGTTCTGATGTATGTTTATTAGTAATCGATGCCGAAACGGGTATTATTGAACATGACAAACATATTGCAGGATATGCCATAGAAGCAGGTAAACCAATTATTATTGTTGTTAATAAATGGGATGTTATTGAAGAAAAAGATGAACAAATAAAAAAGTTTACCAAAGATATTCGCAATAATTTTCAATTTATGTCATATGCGCCAATTGTTTATTTGTCAGCTAAAACTAGAAAAAGGTTACATACTTTAATGCCCCAAGTAATTAAAGTATATCAAAATAGTACTAAATTTATTGCAACTAATTTAATTAATGATTGTATTAAAGATGCCTACAATCTTAACTTACCTCCTTCTTATAAAGGAAAAAGATTAAAAATATATTTTTGTAATCAAGTATCAATTAAACCACCTATTTTTAATATTCAGGTTAATAACAAAGGTTTAGTTCATTTCTCTTATAAGCGATATTTGGAAAATAAAATAAGAGAATCGTTTGATTTTGAAGGAACACCAATCGTTATTCAATTTAAAAACAAAGGTGAAGAAATATTATAAAATTGTACGAATTAAGTACAATTTTTTGTTTACCTTATTGAAAAATACTTAGTATTCTAGTATAATCCCAAATTTAACACTTTTTAGAAAGTAAAAACTCCCTAAGTCCCTGTTTATGCGGGTTTAGAGAGTTTTTTGAT
>CALVVR010000017.1 GCA_944363915.1 uncultured Bacilli bacterium
CAAATATTGAACCAACAATACCAGAAGTACCAACAATGCCAAGTGTAGATGAAAGTACATCAAATATCGAACCAACAATACCAGAAGTACCAACAATGCCAAGTGTAGATGAAAGTACATCAAATATTGAACCAACAATACCAGAAGTACCAACAATGCCAAGTGTAGATGAAAGTACATCAAATATCGAACCAACAATACCAGAAGTACCAACAATGCCAAGTGTAGATGAAAGTACATCAAATATTGAACCAACAATACCAGAAGTACCAACAATGCCAAGTGTAGATGAAAGTACATCAAATATTGAACCAACAATACCAGAAGTACCAACAATGCCAAGTGTAGATGAAAGTACATCAAATATCGAACCAACAGTACCAGAAATACCAACAATGCCAAGTGTAGATGAAAGTACATCAAGTATCGAACCAACAGTACCAGAAATACCAACAATGCCAAGTGTAGATGAAAGTACATCAAGTATCGAACCAACAGTACCAGAAGTACCAACAATGCCGAATATTTCGACAAATTCAATTGAATCTTCATCTAATTATACTCCTTTATATGAAGTTCCTATTGCTGATAATACTAAAGAAATACCTACTATTGATACACAACCAGAACAAACATTTACAGTAAATAATCAGACAGTAGAAAATAATATATCTGCTCAAAATAATGGAACTACAATAACTGCTGCTGTTCCTAGCATGAGATTAGCATTAAACACAATAAGAGAATGTGAAAACACATTAGAAAAATATGGATTCACAATTGATGTAGAAGAAATTGATTTTGAAGATTCATATCAAGTAATTTTTAAAATAGAAAAAAAATAGACAGACTGAGCTTATCACTAAAAAAATTTATTAAAAATATTATCAAGTGAATTAAACCCTATTTCCATGTCCAAGAAATGGGGTTTTTATATTTAATTAAAATTTATAATTTAAAACTAAAGTAATTTTTTAACAATATTGATTTATCTTTAATTATATTATTTTAATATTTCAATTTTATTGACATTGAAAAAGCAGATAACTTTTAGTATCTGCTTTTAAAATAATTATTTTTTTAATTCTTTTTCAATTAATTTTTTATATGCGGTTACTCCAGGTTGGTCAAAAGGATTAACATCTAACAAATATCCTCCAGCGGCAGCAGCAATTTCAAAAAAGTAAATTAACATGCCAATATGGAATTCATCTAAGTCATCAATCATAATGACATTACTTTCTACCCCGGCTTCAAAATGAGCGTAAGCAACTTGCTTAAGAGCAATCATATTAATATCTTCAACTGGATACTTATATAAATTGTTTTTTAGATTTCCTTTTTTATCAATCCCTATGATAGTTTCAAAAATAATTGGCGTTCCATCTTGATAAAATTGACCTAAAGAATGCAAATCTCTAGTATTATTAGAAGAACTTGGCAAAATTCCTTTTTTATTTTTTCCTTGAGTTTCGCCAAATAGTTGTTTTAACCATTCGACAAAATATTCTAGTTTAGGCTCATAAAATGTAAATAATTCAACTAATTTTCCTTGATGATATAAACTATCTCTTATTGTTGCATATTTAAAAGCAAGATCTTTATTAACTTTTTTAATTCCTAGTAATAATTTATCAATGTCAATACCACTAACAGCAATTGGAAGAAGACCGACAGCTGTCAATACTGAATACCTTCCTCCAATTTGTGTAGGAACAATGAATGATTGATAATTATTATTATCAGCTAATTTACGTAAAATTCCTTTTTCTGGATCAGTTGTAATAATAATTCTTTTTTTAAGTTCATCATCAGTATATTTATTTTTCATTTTTTCATAAATAATATCAAAAGCAATACTTGGTTCTAAAGTCGTTCCAGATTTAGAAATAACATTTATTATTGTTTCTTTATCGTCCATATATGAAATTAGTTCAGTAAGATAACTTTCTGATAAAGAGTTGCCAGCAAAAATAATTTCTGGCTTTTCTTTTTTAAAATATGGTTTTAAAGCTGTAATTACTGCTTTAGCTCCTAAAAAAGATCCACCAATTCCGATTACAATAAATAATTCACAATTTTTTCTAATTTCTTTGCTGATATTTTTAATTTTAATTACCTCGTCAGGAGAAATACATTTATTGATATCATACCAATCTAGCATTTCTCCACCATTATTTAAAGTATTCTTTATTTTTAAAATTTTATCATCATAAAATTTTAAATTTCTATCTTTTAAATATGTTTTAAAATCAGTTTTAAGCATTATTTTCCTCCTCGTATCTGAACAATCACTACGTGATCGCTGTTGTCATCAATTAATGGAATATAATTATGTTTAATAGTTTTATTATCCACAGTAATACTATTTTTATCTTTTTTAATTACTGTTATGTTATAAGTTGAATTATTGTATTTGTAATTAATTTCATATTTATTCCAACTACTTGGTAGATGTGGTTTAATATAAAGTTTTTTTCCTATTTTATTAAACCCTAGTATGTCAATTAAACCAACACGATAAAACCATCCCGCACTACCTGTATACCAACTCCAACCACCTTTAGCTTTAAAATTATTATTACTATAGATATCGGCAGCAATAGCAAAAGGTTCTAATTGGTAAATGTCAGCATCATTTTTATTTTTACTTCGTTCAATTGGGTTAACCATTTGATATACTTTATAAGCTAAATCATAATTTCCAGTTTTAATTAAAGCTTGAATATACCAAGCAACTGCATGGGTATATTGTCCACCATTTTCTCTAATTCCTTTAGGATAGTCCATAATGTATCCAGGATCGTCTTTAGAATTTTCAAAAGCTGGATATAATAATCTTACAATTTTTAAATCTTTATCGAATAATTGGTCATTTACAGCATTTAAGATTGATGGTATTTGTTCTTTTGTAGCAATATTAGAAAGAATAGCAAAACTTTGAGAAATTAAATCTATTTTACATTCTAAATTATCTTTAGATCCTAATTTATTTCCATTATCAAAAAATGCTCTTAAATAATATTCACCATCCCAAGCGTTTTCTTTTAATGATTTCTCTAATTTTTCTTTAAATTCTAACCATTCATTAATTTTTATTTTTTTATTATATCTATTAGTGAAATCAATAAATTTATCTATTACTTGATATAAGAAGAATCCTAACCAAACACTAGTTCCTTTGCCTTTTTCACCTACTTTATTCATTCCATCGTTCCAGTCGCCACCGCGTATAAGTGGTAATCCGTTTTCACCAATTTCTTTTTGTGCTAATTTAAGGGCTAACAAACAATGATCATAAAGACTAGCTGTTTTATCAGTATATATATATTCAATTCCTCTTTCCATTTCTTTATCATCAAGTAAAGGTCCATCGACAAAACAAATCTGTTCATCTAAAATTGAATAATCATCAGTAATATTTAAATATTCACTAGTTGCATAAATAAGCCATAAATAATCATCTTTATACTTTGAACGTAATCCAATATTAGTTTCTTTATGCCACCAATGGAGAACATCACCTTCTTTAAATTGATGTTTTGCATTCCATAAAATCTGTTTTCTTGTTATTTCTGGATGTATTAAACAAATATTCATACTATCTTGCAATTGATCACGATAACCATATGCTCCACCAACTTGATAAAAACCAGCTTTAGCATAAATTCTAGAAGTTATTGCTTGATAAGCTAACCATCCATTAAGCATATAATTAAAACTTTCATCATTCGTTTTTATTTGAATAACATCTAACATATCTTGCCAATATTTAACAGTTCTTTTTTCTTCAGCCTTAATTTTATTAATTGAATTATATTTATTTAATAAATTTTTAACATTTTCTTCATTAGTAGCTCCTAGAACAAAAGTAAGTTCTTTTTCTTCTGAAGGATTTATATATACAGATGTTTCTATTTCTTTAGATAATATTCTGTTTATTTTTGCATCTTCGATTGGTAAGGTACAACTCATAAATGTTATCATTTTAGAAAAATACTGACTATATTGGTTTTTAAGCAATACACAGTTATCTTCTTTATTAAATTCATTTAAAATGTAACGACTAGATTTTTCTTCAGTAACACCTAAACATGGTTTAATCCAATATTTTAAAACAATTCTTTGTTTAGAAGTTCCATTATTTTTAATTTTTAAATGATAAAACTTAATTGGATCGTCACAGGCAACAAATTGCGTTAAATTTAAGTCAATATTTTTCCATTTACCTAAAAAGTTCATTTTACCAAAACTCACTTCTGTTAATTGATATTTTAAATGAATATCGTTAATTTTTATTCCTTCAGAACAATCGGCTAATAACGGATCATTTGACCAAGATGTCAATTTGTATTCACGGCTGTTTTCGGCATATGTAAATCCTGTTTGATTATTAGAAATAATACTACCAAAGTGTTCATTTGCAAGAATATTACACCATATTAAAGGAGTATCTGGGTTAGTAATAATATATTTTTTACCATCGTTACTAAAGCCACCATAATTATTATAAAATTTAAGTTTCTTATTATCATATTCAATAAATTGACTGTTTTCTTTTTTTACTCTTTCTTTTCGATTAATTGTGTTTAATTTTTGTAAATTTAACACAAATTCTTCTAAAGAGTGGTATTTGCTACTATCAATTTTAATCCTTGCTACTGTTTTGAATAAGGTAATTTCATTTTCATTAACATTACTAGGATCAATTACATAAATATTTCCTGGAGTTTTACTAAAACTATTTAAAGCATACATACGATATTTTTCATTTTCAATTTCTTCGTTGATTATTTTTTTATCTTGTTTATCTTTACTATTTAAAATAATCAAATCTATGAAAATTGATTTACTTTTATAATATTCAAATGTGTGTAAAACTTCTTTGATTAAACTTAAGTTATCTAATTTTTCAACTTCTAGAAAAACAATCGGTCGATCTCCAGAAATGCCAAATCTCCATAAACCAGTTTGATTCAATACATTATTTTTTAAGATTTCTTTTCTTTCTTGATTAATACTAATGTGACTAGTTTGATATAAATAATTTAACATTGTATTGTAAAGTCGCATATCGTGACCAGTAATATCAACCATTTTGTTAGTAACATTACTCATAATAGTGGCTACTTCAAATGCTTTTTCGGAAATAACATCAGAATTAGAAAATATATTAACTATCTCTAAAACTTGTTCTTTGGATTTGCCAAAACCGTTGATTAAATAAACTGTTTTTTCATTATTAGCTTTAATTGTAACTTTACTTCTTAAGCTGATAATTGGATCGATGCAAGTTCCACATTTATTACTAAGTTTTTGTTCTAAAGCAATTGGATTAGCTCCAGTTCTATTTCGTCCAATAAAATTATAACGATTAGTTTCATAACTATATTTACTATTTTCATCTATTAATAGTCTATTAACCATATAATAAGTAACGTCTTTATCTCGTAATTTGCGATGAATAATAATTGAATTAGTATTTTCATCATATTCACTTTGAACAAATAAATTTTGAAAAGTTCTGTGACTTATGTCATCTATATTTTCACTTAAGATTGGTTCAGTATAAGTAGTTAATTCTAAAGTTTTATCTTTTTCTCCTATGTTCTTAAAAGTGATTTTTCTAATTTCTGCATGATGTGTTTTAGTAACTACAACTTCAGTAGTTGTAATAATATCATGATCTGACCTAATAAATTTTATTTTATCTAAAGCAAAAACAACTTCATATTTTTCTGGCATTTTATTAATCGGTGCATAAGTATTACACCAAATTTCGTTAGTATCGATATCTTTAATATATAAGAAAATGCCGTAATCTTGTTCAGTAATTTTACGATAACGATTTAATTGAATGGTTCGATACCGACTAAAACCATTGCCTCGATCGTTCATGAAAACACTATATTTTGAATTAGACAAAATAGAAACTTCTGGTAAAGTTGCGAGATTGTGAAAAACTCTAATGTCATTGATAAACGACTCTTTTTCATAAGTATATTTTTTATATTTTGTAATATTAACATCAATAATTGGTTTTAATTGAACTTTTTCCTTATTCAATATTTCAAAAGCATGATTATTAATATCATTGATAAAGTATTTTTGAATTACATTATTTTTTAAAGTATTGGTAATACTTGCTAAAATCATGCCTTGATGGTGAGCAAAATAAGAATAAACAATTGCTTTGTCTTCATCATCATATGATTCATAAAAACCGTATTTGCCGATTAATTTTAAATTTTCTAATTTTTTCATATTTTTTAAAACTTCGTTAGTAAATCGTGGTAGTACTAAAATTGAACTATATGGTGATATAACAATTCGATTGTTTGCTTCTTCTTGAAGCTTTAAATAAGGTGTTGCAAAAGCTTTATATTTATAGTTTTGAGCATCGTCCAATTCATTATATGCTGATTCAGAAATGCCCCAAGGATATTTTCGATTAACTTCTTTCATAAACTCTTTTTGGGCGTAAAAAGCAAAGTCATAACTTTCATCAATTAGGGTATTTTCATAAGTTGGAATAAATATTAATGGCATAAAATATTCGAAAGAAGTTCCTGACCAAGACACTAGGCCTTTTTTTCTTTTGTAAGTAGTAAGTGTTTTATCAAGATTAAACCAATGTTTACTAGGAACATCACCTTTAGCAATTGCTAAATAACTAGTTATTCGACTTTCGCTGGCAAATTTATTATAATTAAATGGTTCTAAAATTGCTTCGTCAACATTGTATCCAATACTAAAAACGTCATTTTGATTATAAAGTTTAGAAAAATCGGTTTCATGAATTAATTTTTCAATTTTAGATACTAAATCAAGTTCATTTAGTGATTTTAAAAATTCTTTAATTGTTATTAAGGAAGCAATAAAATTTCCACTATCGACAGTTGAAATAAAATGTGGATATATTACTTCTAATGTATCAATTTTATACCAATTATAAAGGTGGCCATTCCATTTTGGTAGCTTTTCAATTGTGTTAATTATTTTGTTGAAATAATCAATTACTTCTTTTTTATTAATAAATTCTAATTCATAAGCTGATAAAATTGCAACTAATGATAACCCAATATTAGTTGGAGAAGTTTTATAATCAGTCTTTTTTTCACGATTTAATTGATAATTATCACAAATTAAATAGTTGTTTTCTTTGGTAATATTTTCTTTAAAAAATTTCCAAGTTAATTTAGCAATATTAGTTAAATACTCACAATCTTCTTTTTTTAATTTTTCATCTTCTTGTTTTATATCTTCACTGATAGCATAAGCCAAAAAAGGAGCAATGATAAAAAATATTGCGATAATAATACATTCTATTGGATGTTTACTTATTGATAAAGCTAAAATGATAAGCAATACAGCCACAAAATAATTTATCCAAAACTGCTTTAAATGATTAGATAAAGTTGTTTTAACTTGTTTTGCTGCATCTTCAGCAGTCATCCATTGTAGTAGATGTTTTTTACTGATAGTCATTCGATAAATAGAAGTTAAAAAAGATTTGATATATAAATAAGCATTGTAAGGAATACTAGTAAATACAGATAATGTTCGTAAAATAAATGCTTGATATCCAAACGCCATAATATTATAATATTTTAAATTTTTACTGTTTTTACTTTGAACAGTAAACAATTGTATTATATAAGAAATAACTGGTAAAATAACTATAAATAAAATAAATATTAACCACCAATATGGATGATTCATCGAATAACTTGATAGACAAATTAATATTAACAATAATGAAAAATCTAATAAACTTCTTCTAATATTATCAATTATTTTAAATTTGCCTAAAGTATTAATTGGATTTTTATATTTTTGATTATCTTCATTTTTTACATTTTTAAAAATCCAATTAATAATTTGCATATCTCCTCTTGCCCAACGTGAACGCCTTGTAGCATCAACTAAAAATTTAGATGGAAAATCATCAAATAATTCAATATCACTAACAACACCACATCTTAAATAATTTCCTTCAAGTAAATCGTGACTTAAAATAAGTTGACTAGGAAATCGTTTTTTCAAAACTGTTTGATAAATTTCTAAATCATAAATCCCCTTACCAATAAAACTACCTTCATCAAAAACATCTTGATAAAAATTAGGGACGATTGTTGAATAAGGATCTAAGCCACCAATTCCTGCATAAATTTGTGAAAATAACGATTTATTAGTTGATTCAACATCAACACTTATTTTGGGTTGTAAAATTCCATATCCTTTAATCACTTTGTTTTTTTCTTTGTTTAAAATAGGTTTATTAATAGGATGTGCCATTGCACCTACTAATTTTAAAGCACTATTTAATACTAATTGTGTATCAACATCTAATGTTATAACATATTTTATTTTATGTTTAAAATTATTAAAAGTATGAATTTGAAACCAATTTTTTTGTTCTTTTTCAGTTAAATTATTTAAAATTAAATCGTTAAAATGTAATAAAGCTCCTCTTTTTCTTTCGTAACCTAAAAAAGTTTCTTCACTTTCACTATATTTTCTCGTCCGATAAGCAAAATAAAATATTTCTTCATGATATTTTTTATTTAATTCACAAACTTTTAAAAGTCCTTCTTCTTTTATTTCTTCATCTTTTTCATAATTTTCCGTTTTACATTCGCAAGCATCACCTAAAAGAGTAAAATAAATATTTTTAGATTTATTAGCTAAATAATAATTTTCTAATTTGCTAAAAACCTCGTCGACTTTTTGTTTATTTTTTAAAATTGTTGGAATAACAACCATTGTTTTGCAATCTTTAGGAATACCTTTTTCAAAATCTAGCTTTGCAAGTGGTTTTGCCGGATAGAGTTTAAGATAAATTTTGTTTAAGAAAGTTATAACAATCTCACTTACTGGAATAATTAAGATTAAAAATCCTAGCCATTTATTTGGAATAAAATAGTAAGATAGAATAATTGATAATAAGACGCTAAAGATAATTATTAAGGATAGATAAATAAATGTTTTAAATTTTATATTTTGATAAGGAAATAGTAAATTTCCGATGTTTTTATCTTTTTTTATTAATTCTTCTGCTAACTTTTCAATATTTTTGTTTCTTTTTTTTGCCAATTTTATCAGTTGTCGACGATATAGATTTTTAGTTTCTAATGTCATAGTTGTATAATATGGATCCTTATTTAATGTTTTTTCAGCATAACATAAAGTATTATTAAGACTCTCAACTTTTATATTTTCAATCTCTTTGATACTATAAAAAATATTAGAAATTAATATATTATCATTAGTATTATCTAAATGTTCTTTATTTATTATTTTTCTTAAAGAAATATTATTACTCTCTAGATAATTATTAAACTGCTTAAATGCGTTATTAGAAAAATTACCTAAATTTTTAATTTTGTCATTGAAAAAAACAATTGCTGAAGAAGATTTATAAAAATTATCGGGTAAATATCGTTCTAATTTTAAATTATTTTTTTTCATAACATCTTTTATCATTTTTTTAATAATATAATTAATTTTTTCTTTTTCTTTTATTTTTTCTTTTTCTTTTTGACAAATTTCACTTAATTTATTTAAGAGAACGATTGATAATGCTACAGGTATAATTTTGATTTCTTCGTAGTTTAAATGAATATTATTTTTTTTACAATAATCTTTAATATTCATAATTAAATTAACTTCATCAATTCGATAATTTCTAAATTCCAAAATATGAGTTAAAATATTAATTAAATTAACATTTTTATATAAATATTGCTTTTCTTTTTTCTTTTTATTAAATTGTTTAATTGCATCACTTTTTTCTACTATTAAATAATAATTATCGATTATCCATTCGTTAACAATACCAATAAAGTAATGATGTTTGGTTATTCTAATTAAATTATCATAATGTTTAGTTATTATTTTTAATCTATTTTTTATATTCAAGTTTATCCCTGCTTCCTAATTTTTTCTTTACTAATATATCATATTTTTAACATTTATGTAAATAAAAGTATAAATTACAAGCTAGATTAATTATTAAGTTCATTATCTATTAATATTTTTATTTTTTTATAACTATTATATAGTATTTGTTCGATTCCTTTTTTACAATTAGTTGGCGAAGAAGAAGGTAATTTTATATCTTCAATATTAGTATCTTTTAGTATATATTTTTGATATAATTGATGAGCTTTATTACCGGTAGTAAAGATGTATTTGATATTGCTTTTTTTAATTATTTTTTTTATATCATTGGGAACAATATTTTTAATAGTATTGTCCATCGAACCTTCAATTTCACATTTTTTTACAACATCAAACAAAGCAATGTGATGATTTAATAAAATCTTAATTTATCATTGTTATTATTTCCAATTTTTTCATCAAATACTTTTGATAAGATATTCCAAAAACGATTTTGGGGATGACTATAATAAAATTGTTTTTCCCGTGATTTAACTGAGGGAAAACTTCCTAAAATTAAAACGATACTATTTTTATCGTAAATAGGTTTTAAAGGATGTTCTATAAGCATTTAAACCACCATTTTAATTATATCATATAAAATTATAGATATTGTTTTTTCTTTTGTTTTATTGTATTATTATGTTGATTTTATTTGCTGATTAAAATTGGAAAATTAAAAAAATAATTGAGAAAGATTAGATAGACTTAAATCAAAGTAAAATGATATAAATATAAAAGTAAAAATTAACTAGAAAAAAGATTATTAATTTAGAAAGAGGGATTAAATATGTTTGAATTAGTATCAAAATTTAAACCTAGTGGTGATCAACCACAAGCAATAGAAAAATTAGTTGAAGGAATTAAAAATAATGAAAAATATCAAGTTTTATTAGGCGCAACTGGAACTGGTAAAACGTTCACAATTGCCAATGTTATTAATCAGGTTAATAAACCAACTTTAGTTTTAGCGCACAATAAAACTTTAGCTGGACAATTATATGCCGAATTAAAAGAATTGTTTCCAAATAATCATGTGGAATACTTTGTATCATATTACGATTATTATCAACCAGAAGCTTATGTGGCTAAAACAGATACTTATATTGAAAAAGATGCTGCTATTAATGATGAAATTGATGAATTAAGACATTCTGCTACAGCTGCTTTATTAAATAACCGAGATGTTATTGTAGTTGCATCAGTTTCGTGTATTTATGGTATTGGAGAAAAAGAAGAATATAAAAATAAAATGTTAACTTTAACAGTTGGTGATAAAGTTGAACGAAATCAAATATTAGAAAAATTAGTTGAAATGTTATATGAAAGAAATAATTTAGACTTGAAAAGAGGTTGCTTTCGCGTTCGTGGTGATATTTTAGAAGTTGTTCCTATCTCACAACACAACCATGCAATTAGAATTGAATTTTTTGGTGATGAAATAGACAAAATAGCAGAAGTAGATATTTTAACTGGAAAAGTAATCAATAATAAAAACTCCATTTCTATATTTCCCGCTAGCCATTTTGTTACCAGCGAAGATAAATTAAAAGTAGCTATTAAAAATATTAAAGAAGAATTAAATGAACAATTAGAAAAATTTAAAAAAGAAAATAAATTATTAGAATACCAAAGATTACAAGAAAGAACTAATTATGATTTAGAAATGTTAGAAGAAACTGGCTTTTGTAGAGGTGTGGAAAATTATTCAAGACCATTAGCTTTAAAGCCACCAGGAGCAACCCCTACTACTTTAATTGATTTTTTTGATAAAGATTTTTTAATGGTTGTCGATGAATCACATGTAACTTTACCACAAGTAAGAGGAATGTATAATGGTGATCGTGCCAGAAAAGAAGTTTTAGTAGAATATGGTTTTAGATTACCTAGTGCTTTAGATAATCGTCCTTTAAAGTTCGATGAATTTGAAGATAAAATAAATCAAATTATTTGTGTATCTGCTACGCCAGGTGATTATGAATTAAGTAAAACCAACAATAAATATATTGAACAGATAATTAGGCCAACTGGGTTATTAGATCCTAAAATTACAGTTAAACCAGCTAAAGGTCAAATTGATGACTTAGTTAACGAAATAAATAATCAAATTAATAATAACGAAAGAACACTAATTACAACATTAACTATTAGAATGGCTGAAGAACTAACCAATTATTTAAAAAAATTAGATATTAAGGTTGCTTATCTTCACACTGAAGTTAAAACTTTAGAAAGGTTAAAAATAATTAGCGATTTAAGAAAAGGAAAATATGATGTTTTAGTTGGAATTAATTTATTACGAGAAGGATTAGATATTCCAGAAGTAAGTTTAGTCGCTATATTAGATGCAGATAAACAAGGTTTTTTAAGAAGTGAACGTAGCTTAATTCAGACAATTGGAAGAGCCGCTAGAAATGCAAATGGAAGAGTTATCATGTATGCCGATACCATTAGTGATTCAATGGATAAAGCGATTAAAGAAACTAATCGTCGTCGTAAGATTCAACAAAAGTACAATTTAGAACATAATATTACTCCAAAGACTATTATTAAAGAGATACGAGAAGTTGTTACTAATAATAAAGAAATAGAAAAAGAACCAAGTAAGATGACTAAAAAAGATAAACAAAAATTAATGGTTGAGATCGAAAAAGAAATGAAAGAAGCTGCTAAAAATCTAGACTTCGAAAGAGCTATGGAATTAAGAGATATTTTGTTTGAATATAAAAGTTCTGATTAATATAGGAATATGATTTTAACTATTAAGTTTGAAAATTAAATCTTGAACTTTTTGTTAATAAATTAGCTATTCATGATATAATGAATAATAGAAAGGAATTGAAAATATGAATCCAGTTTTATTAGATTTAGGTTTTATCAAAATATATTGGTATTCGATAATGATTCTATTAGGTATTTTTGTCGGAGGATCAGTTATTATAAAAGAAGCTAAGCGATTTAAAATACCAGAGGATTATATTATAAACCTAATATTATTGTGTATGTTGTTTAGCATATTAGGGGCAAGACTTTATTATGTTGCTTTTGAGTGGGAATATTATAGTCACCATTTACTAGATATAATAAAAATTTGGGAAGGTGGATTAGCTATTCATGGCGGTATTTTATTTGGATTAATCTTCATTATATTTTATACAAAAAAATATAAAGTTAATACTTGGCGAATGCTAGATATTGTTGTAGTTGGATTAATAATAGGTCAAGCAATTGGCCGTTGGGGGAATTTTTTTAATGGTGAAGCCCATGGACCAGCTACTACGTTAGAAACATTACAAGGCTTATTTATCCCAGGATTTATTATTGAAGGCATGAATATTCATGGAACATATTACCACCCTACTTTCCTTTATGAGTCTTTGTGGTGTTTATTAGGTTTTATTGTACTATTAATGTTTAGAAGAAGATACTATTGTAAAATAGGTCAAACTACGGGTTTATACTTAATTTGGTATGGAATAGGTCGCTATTTTATCGAAGGAATGCGAACAGATAGTTTAATGTTATTTGACTTTAAAGTTGCTCAAATTGTTTCTATAGCCGCTGTTGTAATAGGTTTTATTATCTTATTGGTTAAATCTCGAGGATCAAAATTAAATAATCGTTATAATGATATGGAGAATTTAGATGAAGTTAGATTTTGATTGTGTCATAGTTGGTGCAGGAATTGCTGGGATGACAGCTGCTATTTATTTAAAAAGATCAAATTTAAATGTTTTAATCTTAGATAACGATGCTCCTGGTGGTTTATTAAATAAAATTAGTTCTATTGAAAATTATCCGGGATTTATTAATATTAGTGGTCCTGATTTAGCGTATAAAATCTATGAACAAGTTAATAATTTAGGTATTGAAATTCGTTATGGTAAAGTCATTGATATTAAAGATCATCAAGTAATAACTGATCTTGAAACAATTACCACTAAAAAGATTATTTTAGCAATCGGTCGTAAGGCACGAAAATTAGAAAACACTAATAATTTAAAAAATGTTAGTTATTGTGCTGTATGTGATGCTAATCTTTATAAAAATAAAACAGTGGCCTTAGTTGGTTATAGCAATTCAGAAATGGAAGAAGCTTTATATTTAGCCGATATTTGTAAAAAAGTAATTATTATTGGGCGTGGCAAGGAGTTTAAAGGTGAAGAAACTTTAGCCGATAGAATTAGAAGTAAAGAAAATGTTGAAATAGAATTAGATTGTGTAATTAAAACACTTGAAAGTGATAACGACATTTTAACTAAAATTATTACTAATAAAGGTGAATTTTTAGTTGATGGTATGTTTATTGCCATCGGTTATGAACCTAATACCGAATTTTTAAAAGATATTAATAAAGACAAAGGTTATATTATTGTTGATGATAAAATGAAAACAAATATTGATTATATTTTTGCCTGTGGCGATATTATTAAAAAAGATATTTATCAATTAACTACTGCAGTTGGTGAAGCAACCATTGCTGCTATTAACGTTAAAAAAGAAATAAATAATTAATTGTACGATTTAAGTACAATTTTTTTGTTACTATTGTAAAAAATAAATTTGTTTTATCTAGATGAATCATAAGTAAAATAGAGCGAATAAAGTAATCCGAAAAATTATTTTTTCTATGCAAAAAATATGCTATTGCTTTAAAAAAATATAAATAAAAAACAAGTTTTTGATAAAAAGGCAAAAATGCCCCTTTCCCCATATGAAGATACATGAGAATAAACTTGTTTATTATGTTCAACTGTATAATATTGAATCTTATAATTCTAACGTGAAAAACTTAATTTTTATTAAGAAAAGGACTTATATAGGTCGGCCTTTTTTCTGACAGTTGAAATTTGTAAATGTTATTATATATTAGTTTTAGAAAGTTTGCAAGTTAGGTTGCGGACGCAGTCTGCCGTATGATATAATTAGATAAACAAATAAATAAAATTAAGTGGTGATGTATAATGAATAAAAAAGTAGTTATTTTAGGTGGTGGTACTGGATTATCTACTCTATTACGTGGTTTAAAACAATTCCCAATTGATATAACTGCTATTGTTGCAGTATCCGACGATGGAAGAAGTACTGGTAAGTTAAGAAAAGAGTTTAATGTTCCCGCTGTTGGTGACATAAGGCAAGTTATTGTAGCATTATCAGAAACTGAACCTTTAGTTCAAGATTTATTAAATTATCGGTTTGAAACTAAAAGTGATTTGAATGGTCATGCGTTAGGAAATTTATTACTTACAGCTCTTATAAACGTTGCTGGCAACATGTCGACAGGAATTGAATCATTAGGTAAAATATTAAATTTAAAAGGAAAAGTTTTACCATTAACAGAAGATAATGTAACCTTAATGGCTAAAATGGAAGATAATAATGTTATTGAAGGGGAACACAATATTACTGAATATGAGGGAAAAATAAAAGAAATATTTTATAAAGAAAAACCAGAAATAAATGATGATGTTATAAAAGAAATAAAACAAGCTGATTTGATCATTTTAAGTATGGGAAGTTTATATACAAGTTTATTGCCTAATTTAATATGCGATAAGATAAAAAGTACAATCGATGAAAGTAATGCAGAAGTAATGTATATTTGTAATATAATGACACAACCAGGAGAAACAGATAAATTTACAGCATCAGACCATGTTAGAACAGTTAATAATTATTTAGGCCAAAAGAAAATTGGTGTGGTTTTAGCTAACACAGGTTCAATAACTAAAGAAATGAAAGAAAAATATGCTTGTTTAGAACAAAAAGATCCAGTTGTTTTCGATAAAAAAAATCTAAAAAATATGAATGTCAAAATTATATCTGATGATTTTGTTGCTACTACTGGTAATAGATTAAGACACGATACAATTAAATTAGGTCTTCATATTTATTCGTATTTAGTTTTAGGCAGGTGATTTTATGTCATTTACTAGTATTGTTAAAAATGAAGTAAGTAAATTAGAAACTAATGAATTAGAAAAAATAGCTGAATTATCAGCTATTATTTCTAATGGCTCTATTATTGATAAAGATATAAAAATAACTACCGAAAATGCTAGTATAGCTAGAAGAATTTATAATTTAATCAAAGATTTATATCAAATAAGTCCTTTAATTATTGTAAGAAGGATTAGTAAAAAAAATCTTTATATTTTACAAATAAAAAACAAAGAAATTTTAAAAAAATTAGGAATTTATGAAAAAAAAATATTAAAGATTCCTAAGGAATATATTATTGATGATGAAGAATCGATACGGGCGTATTTAAGAGGAGTATTTTTAATGACGGGTTCATTAAACGACCCTAAAACAGCACGTTATCATTTAGAATTTTCAGTTGATAATCGGAACTATGCCATATTTATAAAAAACTTATTAAATAAATATCAATTAAATAGTAAAGTTTTAAAGCGGGGCACAAAATATATGGTCTACATAAAAGAAGCCGAAAAAATTAGTGATTTTTTAAGAATAATAAGTGCATATAATGCAGTTATGTATTTTGAAGATATTAGAATTTATCGTGATCATAAGAATATGACAAATCGTTTAAATAATTGTGAACAAGCTAATGTTGATAAAATAATTGAAACAGCTAATAAACAAATTAAAAACATTGAATTAATCAAAGATAGTGTTGGACTCGATCTACTTGACGAAAAAGAAAGAGTTGTTGCTGAATATCGTTTAAAATATAAAGATATTTCTTTATTAGAATTAAGCGAAATAATTTCAATAGAAACAGGTAATAAAATCACTAAATCTGGAATATATCACCGTTTAAAAAAAATTGATGATATTGCTAATAAAATAAAAAATAAATTATGAGAAAGTGTGAAACAAAAGCATTTTCTCTTTTTATTATCAATATTTTATAGTATAATAATGATGGGTGAAAAAAATGGAACAAATTTTTAAAACACTTACACAATTAATTAAAGATAATGATAATATTTTTATTATGACACATAAAAACCCCGATTTTGATGGTATTGGTTCAGCAATTGGTTTGCAACAGATCATTAATAGTTTTAAAAAAAATAGTTATATTATTTTAAATGGTAATGAAAAAAACAAATCATTAATTAAAAGTTATAATTTATTGAAAGAAAATAAATTATATTTTAATACAGTCATGAAAACCAAAGCAACTAATTTAATTAAAGAAAACACTTTATTGATAATTTTAGACACTCATAAGCAAGATATGACCGAAGTTCCTGTATTAATTAATAAAACAAATAATATTGTTGTGATTGATCATCATATTAAAAGCAAAGATTACATAAAAGAAGCTAGCTTAACTTACATAAATGCTAATTTATCAAGTACTGTTGAATTTATGACAAATTATATTAAATATTTAAATAAAACAGTTGATTCATTAATTGCAACTTTTATGTTAGTTGGTTTAGAAATTGATACTAATAATTTTCGATTAAAAACTACCAAGGATACTTACGAAGCAGCTTCTTTCTTATTAGAATTAGGTGCTGATAACGTTTTAAAACAAGAATTATTACAAGAAAATAAAAACGATTATTTAAAAAGACAAAAATTAATTGAAAAAAGTTATATGATTAATGATAATATGGCTTTATGTGTTGCTGATAATGAATTATATGAAAGCAAAGATTTAGCTTATATTGCTGAGCAATTATTACAATTTGAAAATGTTACAGCTTCTTTTGTTATTGGTCATTTAACTAAAGATATAATTGGAATCAGTGCTAGATCTTTGGGCAATGTTAATGTTGAAGAAATAATGGCAAAATTAGGTGGCGGAGGCCATTTGACTGAAGCTGCTACGCAAATAAAAAATAGCACATTAAAAAAGGTAGAACAGCAATTAATTGAGCAAATTGGAGGAAAAAAATGAAAGTAATTTTTATTAAAGATTTAAAAGGGCAAGGCAAAAAAGGCGAAATAAAAGAAGTAAAAGATGGTTATGGAATGAACTTTTTAATTAAAAATGATTATGCTGTTTTAGCTAGTGATTCTAATCTAAAACATTTTAATACACAAAAAAATAAAGAATTATTAGAGGAAAGCTTATGTATTAAAGAATGCGAAAAACTAAAAGAACAATTAGAAAAATTAAAAATCAATATTAAAGTTAAAGTTGGTAAAGAAGATAAAGTGTTTGGTAGTGTCAGTACTAAACAAATAGTAACTGAATTAAAAAAACTAAACTTTAATATTGATAAAAATAAAATAAAATTAACTAGTCCCCTATCTAGTTTAGGAACACACTTTGTAACAGTTGAGTTACATAAAAAAGTGATTGCTAATTTAAAAATAAACTTAGTAAAGTAGGATTGATATATATGAAAGAAAATATAATTCCTCATAGCATTGAAGCTGAACAGGCTGTTTTAGGTTCAATGTTTTTGACTAAATATGCTCTTCAAAAAAGTATTGAAAGTTTAAATGAAAACTTGTTTTATTTAGATAGTCATAGCAAAATTTTTTCTACGATTAGAGATTTGTCAGAGAATAATAAGCCAATTGATATTATGACTGTCAGTGAAGAATTAAAAAAAAGGAATTTACTTAACAGTATTGGTGGAATTGAATATCTAACAGAAGTAGCGCGTAGTGTTCCAACCGCTGCTAATATTGACGAATATATTAGGATCGTTGAGGAAAAAGCAATTTTAAGGAGATTGATCGACGAAGGCACATCTATTGTAACTGAAGCATATAATTCAACAAATTCAATCAACGAAATTTTAGATAATGCGGAAACTAAAATTTTAAATGTTGTTAAAACAAGAAAAGGAACAGAATTTCGAAGTATTCAGGATGTTTTATTTAAAACTCAATCAGATTTGGAAAAAATATCTAAAAATAAAGGTGAAATGACAGGGATAGCAACTGGATTTTATAAGTTAGATAAGATAACTTCTGGTTTGCATCCTAACGAGTTAATTATTATTGCTGCCCGTCCTGGTATGGGAAAAACAGCTTTTGCTTTAAATTTAGCTACTAATATGGCAATTAGTGGGAAGACAGTAGCTTTATTTAATATGGAAATGAGTGCTGAACAATTAGCGATGCGTATGCTTTCTTCAGTTGGCCAAATTTTTGGTGATAAATTAAAAAGTGGTAATTTAAAAAATGAAGATTGGAAAAGAGTTAATGAAGCAATTAGTCGTTTAGCTGATACTAAAATGTATATTGATGATACTGCTGGTATGACAATTAGTGAAATAAGAGCTAAATGTCGAAGACTTGCTTCCATGAAAGATGGATTAGATGTGATTATTATTGACTATTTGCAATTAATTCAAGGAACAGATCGCTATAAAGGAAATCGTGTTCAAGAAGTAACCGAAATATCAAGAAATTTAAAAACTTTGGCAATGGAATTAAAAGTACCAGTTATTGCTTTGTCACAGTTATCACGTAGTGTTGAAGGTAAAGGAAGAAAAGATAATCGCCCCATTTTGAGTGATTTAAGGGAATCTGGTTCAATTGAGCAAGATGCGGATATTGTAGCGATGCTTCATCGTGAAGACTATTATAATCGTGAAGCTTTAATTGACGAAAATACTAGTCGAACTACTTTGATTATTGCTAAACATCGTAATGGTCCAGTTACTGATATACCACTTATTTTTAAAACTAATACTAGTACATTTAATTCTGTCGATGAAAGTATAGAAGGTGATTAATTTGAAAAAAATAGGAGCAATTATAACTTGTTTAATTTTAGGAATAATTTTATTTCTGATTTGTTTTGATTATAACAAGCGTGAATATCCAAATGAATTTTATAATGTTTATTTAGATGGACAATATCTAGGAGTTATTCGTTCAGAAACAGAGTTGGAAAATTATATTAATCAAAAAGCCAATCATTTTATAAATGTCGAAGATGTAACTACAACTTATTGTGAAGATGATCGTTCATTAGAACAAATAATTGCTGAAGAAAATTTACAATCTATAATCGATAGTAGTAAAGAAACAAAGTATTATCAAAACGATGATGGTTTAGATTGTATGGATATTACTATTGAAGATGGAGAAATGATTGAAACCGTTTATACTCCAGAAGGGTTAAATGTTGAAAAAATTTTAACTTTTTCTGATGAACTTAATACCGTTGAAGAAATCTATTCAAAAATAGTCGATTTAAAGTCTTTTACAATTAGAGGGTATCAATTTACTATAAAGAATGAGGATGATAATACATATGTTTATGTAACAGATAAAAATATTTTTGAACAAGCTAGTAATGAATTAATCAAGACTTATGTTGGGGCAGAAACTTACTCACAATATTTAAATGATACCCAAGCTAAAATTGAAACGGTTGGTTCATTAGTTGAAAATGTTTATATTGAAAATGATATAACAGTTAAAGAAATGCAAATTCCCATCGATGAGACAATATATACTAATGTTGCTGATTTAGCGCAATTTCTTTTGTATGGTAGTGATCCAGTGACTACTACTTATACTGTTAAAGAAAATGAGATGATTAGTGATATTGCTTTCAATAATAAAATAAGTAATCAAGAATTTTTGATATCAAATCCGCGTTATCGAAATGAAAATAGTTTAATAACAGTTGGAACAGAAGTTTTGATTAAAGAAACAGATCCAAAATTACGCGTTGTTGTTGAAATGTATGTTGTTGAAGATAGAACAAGCGATTATGAAACTGTTTATCAATATGACGACAATGAATATATTGGTTATGAAGAAGTTGTTCAAGAAGGTGAAGATGGATTAGAGCGAGTTAGTCAAAAACAAAAGATTGTTAATGGTGATATTGCCTTTGTTGAACCAGTAAGTAAAGAAACTTTAAAAAATACTATTGATGAGATTATTATTAAAGGTGATAAATATGTTCCTAATGTTGGAGATATTAGCAATTGGGCTTGGCCTAGTGTCAGTGGTTGGGTCATTACAACTGATTATGCTTGGCGAATTCATCCAATTACTGGTGGTCGTGATTTCCACGATGCATTAGATATTGCCGGAATGGGATATAACTCACCTGTTTATTCTGCTAATAACGGAACAGTTATAATAAAAGAATATCGTTATGATTATGGTAATTACATGGTAATTGATCATAATAACGGTTATTATACCGTTTATGCCCATATGAATAAATTTATGGAAGGAATCAATATCGGATCAACGGTTGCTCGTGGTCAACAAATTGGGTATGTTGGATCAACTGGTTATTCAACAGGACCACATATTCATTTTGAAGTATGGAAAGATTGTCGTTATTGTAAAATTAATCCTTGGAGTGTTTATCGATGAGAATATCGATTTTAGCTTCTGGGTCCAAAGGTAATTGTACTTATATTGAAACAAGTTATACTAAAACATTGATTGATGTGGGGATGAGTAATTTATATATTGAAAAAAAATTGATATCTTTAGGTGTTGATCCAGATGCTATCAGTAATATTTTTATTACTCATACCCATGTTGATCATATCGCTGGGTTAAAAGTTTTCATAAAAAAGCATCATCCAACTGTTTATTTAACTGCGAAAATGTATGATGAGTTAAAAGACGATATAATTGATTATGTGATTATTGAAGATAAAATTGTCGTATCTGATTTGACAGTTGACTTTTTTAAAACATCTCATGATGCACCTGACTCAGTTGGATACATATTTAGTAGTGGTGATAAAGAATTTGTTTATGTTACTGATACTGGTTATATTAACTTTAAAATTTTAAAGAAAATAGCCAATAAAGATTTTTATACTTTTGAAAGTAATCACGATATAGAAATGCTTATGAACAATCCTAATTATCCTTATCATCTTAAGCAAAGAATTTTAGGCGATAAAGGTCATTTATCTAATACACAATGTGCTGATTATTTAAAAAAAATAGTTGGCAATAAAACAAAATATATTGTTTTAGCGCATCTTTCTGAACAGAATAATCGCCCATCTTTAGCTTTTGATAACTTAAAAGATAAATTAGATGATAGTATTAAAATAATTATCGCAAATCAAAATGAGAATACCGAGTTGATCGAAATATGATTAGAATAATCTGTGTTGGAAAGTTAAAGGAAAAATATTTAGTTGATGCTTGTCAAGAATATATTAAAAGAATTGGTAAATATACTAAAATAGAAGTAATTGAACTAAAAGACAGCAATATTGAAGAAGAAAAAGATAATATTTTAAAACATATCAATAAAGATTATATTGTTACTTTAGATGTTGAAGGAAATATGCTTGACTCCCCTACTTTAGCTAATAAAATTGATAATATCTATTTAACTAATTCTAACATCACTTTTATTATTGGTGGTTCTTATGGTCTTCATAATGATATCAAAAAGTTAAGTGATTTTAGTTTATCATTTTCTAAATTAACTTTTCCTCATCAATTGTTTAGAGTTATGTTATTAGAACAAATATATCGTAGTTTTAAAATAATGAATAATGAAACTTATCATAAATAAATTGATAAGTTTTTTTGAAACAAAATTATAAAAGTTATTTTACTTTTAATTGTGTTTTTAGTAAAAAAATTATATAATATAGTTATATTAAGGAGGACATATGATAGAGACACCACATATAAAATGTTATAAAGAAGATATTGCTAGTATTGTATTAATGCCCGGTGATCCATTAAGAGCCAAATTTATTGCAGAAAATTATTTAGATAATTATAAATTAGTTAATGAAGTTAGAAATATGTTAGCTTATACTGGATTTTATAAAGGTAAAAAAATAACGGTTTTTTCTTCTGGTATGGGATTAGCAAGTATGGGAATATATTGTTATGAATTATATAAATTTTTTGATGTTAAATACATTATTCGAATTGGTTCTTGTGGCAGTAATAATCCTAATATTAAATTATTAGATATTGTTTTAGCAACATCAAGCTATACCGAAACTAATTTTAGTTATACTTTTAATAGTGAGAATATAAATGAAGTTAATTCAAGCTCAAAATTAAATAATATCATTATTAATAAAGCTAAAAATTTAAATTTAAAAACTGGTAAAACAGCCTGTACTTTAGTTTTTGATGCTTATATGCAAGATCAAAAAGGTTATAATGCAAGATTACCTAAAGATATAATAGCTAGTGAAATGGAAGCTTTTGCCCTATTTTATATTGCTAAAAAGCTAGAAAAACAAGCTAGTTGTTTATTAACCGTGTCTGATTCTATTTATGAAAACAAAAAAATAACTACAATAGAAAGACAAAATAATTTAAAAGATATGATTGAACTTGCTTTAGAATCTTGTTTGGAGGTTGAATAATGGAATTAATGGATAAAGCTATTGAAGCTAAAAAAAATTCTTATAGTCCCTACTCTAATTTTAAGGTAGGAGCTGCTTTATTAACTAAAGATAATAAAATTTATACAGGTTGTAATATTGAAAGTGTATCTTATACACCTACTTGTTGTGCGGAAAGAACCGCTTTCTTTAAAGCTATTAGCGAAGGAAAAAAAGAATTTAAAGCTATTGCCATTAGTGGTGATACTCCTTTTTGTTATCCTTGTGGCGTATGTCGTCAAGTTATGAGTGAATTTTGCGATGATGATTTTAAAATATATGTTGGAAATAACAAGGAATATAAAGAATACACTTTAAAAGAATTACTACCCTATTCTTTTGATATGGAGAAATAACTATGACTATGTATGATATTATAGAAAAAAAGAAAAATAAAAATACTTTAACTAAAGAAGAAATTTCTCTTTTTGTTAATGGTTATGTTAATAATGAAATACCAGATTATCAAGTAGCTAGTTTACTTATGGCGATAGTTTTAAATGGTATGAATGATGAAGAGGTTACTAATTTGACTTTAGCCATGGCTAATTCTGGTGATAAAATGGAATATAATTTTAAAGCTGTGGATAAACATTCAACTGGTGGCGTTGGGGATAAGACTACTTTAATTGTTGCCCCTATTGTTGCTAGCCTTGGTTGTAAAGTAGCTAAAATGAGTGGTAAAGGATTAGGGTTCACTGGTGGAACTATTGATAAATTAGAGTCCATTCCTGGTTTCAGAGTTCAATTATCTGAAGATGAATTTATTCATCAAATAAATGAAATTAATATAGCTTTAATCAGTCAAACTAAAAATATCGCTCCAGCCGATAAAAAAATATATGCTCTAAGAGATGTGACTGCAACTGTTGATAGTATTCCCCTAATTGCTTCTAGTATTATGAGTAAAAAAATAGCTAGTGGAGCTTCTAATTTAGTATTAGATGTTAAAGTAGGAACTGGCGCATTTATGAAAAATGTTGAAGATGCTAAAGAGTTAGCTACTACAATGGTCAACATTGGTAAAAATGCTAATATTAATACTTTAGCTATATTATCCAATATGAATCAACCTTTGGGAAATAATATTGGTAATATTTTAGAAGTAAAAGAAGCTATCGAAGTATTAGAAGGTAATGGGCCAACAGATTTAAAAGAACTATCTATTGAATTGGCTAGTTATATGGTTAGTCTGTTTAAAAACATATCTTATGACTTGGCTAAAAATCAAGTGGTTGAAGCATTAGAAAATAAGCAAGCCTTAAATAAATTTTATCAATTAGTTAGTAGTCAAGGAGGCAATCTAGAAAAAATAACTTTTAATCCCAAGTATGAGTACAAAATATATTCTAAAAAAGAAGGTTATCTTACTAAAATGAATACTGAAGAAATTGGTAAAATCGCATCATTATTAGGAGCTGGTAGAATGACTAAAGATGACATTATTGATTATGAAGCGGGAATAATTTTAAATAAAAAAATAAATGATTATGTTAAAGAAAATGATTTATTAGCTACTCTTTATACTAATAAAGAAGTTGATCTAACCGATAACTATTTACATGCTATTGAAATAAATAATAAATCAACTGAAAATAAATTAATATTAGGAGTAATAAAATGAAAGAAGTTATTGATAAACTAATTAAAAATAATAAAACCATTGCAGCCATGGAGTCTTGTACTGGTGGTGCTTTGGCTAATGAAATCACTAATGTTGCTGATGCAAGTAAAGTTTTTAAATTTAGTGCAATTACTTATTGCAATGAATTTAAAGTAAAAATGGGAGTTGATAACAAAATAATTTCTAAATATACTGTTTATAGTATTGAAGTGGCCAAAGAAATGAGTAAAGTAATATCTGATTTTACTAATTGTGATTATGGCATAGGTATAACAGGACAACTAAAAAAAGCTGACGAAAACAATCCCGTTGATAATGATAACTTAGTTTATATTAGTATTTATGATAAAAATAAAAATTTCTATTATACAATGAGTATTGAAGTATTAGACTTGCCAAGAAGTGAAAATAAAAAATATGTCGTAAATAAGATTGTTACTTTACTTAAAACAATCGTATAAAAATAATAATTAAAAATCAATATTAATTAGGTGATTAAAATTGAAAAAATTAATATTGGTTATTTTTATAATTGTTTGTTTTTATGTTTGTTTAGGACATGTAAGCAGCTTAGTTATTCCTGAAGATGCATTGCGAATCAGAGTTATTGCTAATAGCAATGACGAATATGACCAAGGTGTTAAAAGTATTGTTAAAGAAAATATACAATATAAAATGTATGACTTATTAAAAGATACTAAAGGGATTGATGAAGCTAGAAAGATAATTCATAATAATTTAAACAATATTGATAGTGAAGTAGAAAACACTTTACAATTATTAAATTATAATCTTGGTTATGATATTAATTATGGATTAAATTATTTTCCGAGTAAAGAATATAAAGGAGTTATTTATAATGAGGGATATTATGAATCTTTAGTTATTACCTTAGGTGAAGGTAAAGGTGATAATTGGTGGTGTGTTTTATTTCCTCCTTTATGTTTAATTGAAGCTGAGGCAAGCGATGATGTAGAGTATACTTCTTTTGTTAAGGAATTATTAGAAAAATATTTATAATAAAATAATAGTAAAAACGATTTAATAGATAAATTTCGAAAAATCGTTTTTCTTTATATAGTATTGCTTACATTATATTTTTGTTATATAATGATAATGGTGAAAACTATGGACAAAGTATATCAAGATTTATTAGAAAGATTAAAAATAAAATATGGTGATGCAATTATTGTCGGTGTTTCTGGTGGACCAGATTCAATGGCTTTATTACATATATTAATAAGATTAAAAAAAGCTTTAGATTTACAAATCATCGTAGCTCATGTTAATCATAATACTGGTAGAAAAGGCCAATATGAAGAGCAGAAATTTGTTGAAGAATATTGTAAAAAAAATAGTGTAGTTTTTGAAACAATGATTATTGAAGGATATGGTGACGATAATTTTCACAACGAAGCAAGAAGTATTAGATATAATTATTTTGCTAATTTAGTAAAAAAGTATCATGCTAAATATGTTTTTACTGCTCATCACGGAGATGATTTAATTGAGACAATTTTAATGCGAATTGTAAGAGGTTCAACACTAAAGGGTTATAGTGGCTTTGCTGAAACAGTTAAAATGAATGGTTATTATATTGTAAGACCATTAATTCATGTAACTAAAGATGATATATATAAATACTTAAATAAACACAAGATAAAATATATGTTAGATTCATCTAATACAAAGGATGTATATACAAGAAATAGATTTAGAAAATATATTGTGCCAGAGTTTAAAAAAGAAGATAAATTGGTTCATGAAAAATTTTATAAATTTAGTAGAACTTTATTAGAGTATAATAATTATATTGATAAGCAAGTTGCTAAAAAATATAAAAGGATAGTCCCAGATAATGTGTTAAATATCGAAGAATATTTAAAAGAAGAACCACTTATTCAAACCAAAATAATTTATTTAATGTTAGAACGTATATATCAAGATGATTTGATGTTAATAACTGATAAACATTGTGAATTAATCCATAATTTAATCACCTCTAAAAAAGCTAATGCAACAATTCATTTACCTAATAATATTCAAGCAATTAAATCATATAATAACTTAGAGATTTCTAAATTAGAACTTAAAAATAATATTTATGAAATCCAAATTGAAGAATATTTAAACTTACCAAATGGCAAAAACATTGAAATAATTAAAGAAAGCAAGAACGATGGCAATGATATTTGCCGATTAGATTTAAATGAGGTAAAACAACCATTATATGTTAGAAATCGTCGTAATGGTGATAAAATGACTGTTAAAGGAATGTTAGGTCGGAAAAAAATTGCTGATATTTTTATTGACGATAAAATAACTAGTAAAGATCGCGATTTATGGCCAATCGTTTGTGATGCTAATGATGAAATAATTTGGTTACCAGGATTAAAAAAATCGAAATTTTGTAAAGAAAAAAATGAAAAGTATGATATAATACTTAAGTACTATTAAAAAAGGAGGAATTTATGAATAAAAAAGATATAAAAAAAGGAATATTACCTTATTTACTTTTGTTTTTGGTTATGCTTGGATTATTATATTTCTTTAATATGTCTAGACATGAAATCCATCAATTTACTTATGATGAATTTGTAACTAGTATGGAAGAAAAGAAAATTGAAGAAATTACTATTGTGCCTAGAAGTGGCGCTGGTGTTTATGAAATAGAAGGTAAACTAGAAGGATATAGCGAATATGAAACTTTTTATTTAAAAGTGCCATTATCAAATGAAGTTATTGCTAGAATTTTAGAAGCTGAAGAAACAAATGATTTTAAATTAACAACTGTATCTGATCCCGATTCTAATACTTTTGTTTTGTTTATTTTAAATATTTTGCCAATGTTAATTATTTTAGGTGCTGGTTTTTATTTTGTTACTAAACAAATGGGATCTGCTAATAAATCAATGGATTTTGGTAGAAGTAGAGCAAAATTAAATGAGCAAAATAATAAAGTGACATTTAAAGATGTTGCTGGATTAGATGAAGAAAAAGAAGAAGTAGCTGAATTAATTGACTTTTTAAAAAATCCAAAGAAATTTCAAAGATTAGGTGCTCGTATTCCTAAAGGGGTTTTATTAGTTGGTCCTCCAGGGACCGGTAAAACCTTATTAGCACGAGCAGTAGCTGGAGAGGCAAATGTACCATTTTATTATATAAGTGGTTCAGAATTCGTCGAGTTATTTGTCGGAGTTGGAGCTTCTCGTGTAAGAGATATGTTCAAACAAGCTAAACATAATGCACCATGTTTAATATTTATCGATGAAATAGATGCTGTAGGACGTCAAAGAGGTGCCGGACTTGGCGGAGGACATGACGAAAGAGAACAAACTTTAAACCAATTACTAACAGAAATGGATGGTTTTGGTGCTAACGAAGGAATCATTATTATTGCTGCTACTAATAGACCTGACGTATTAGACCCAGCCTTACTTCGACCAGGTAGATTTGATCGTCAAGTTCAAGTTAATTTACCAGATGCTAAAGGTAGAGAAGAAATTTTAAGTGTTCATGCTCGTGGTAAAACATTTGCCAAAAATGTTTCCTTAAAAAATATCGCTGAAAGAACAGTTGGTTTTAGTGGAGCTGATTTGGAAAACTTACTTAATGAAGCGGCACTATTAGCCGTTAGAAGAAATAAGGAAAATATTACGATGGCTGAAATTGATGAAGCTCATGATCGTGTTTTAATGGGACCTGCTAAAAAGTCTAAAAAGTATACTGAAAATGATAAGAAATTAGTAGCTTATCATGAGGCGGGTCATGCTGTTTTAGGTATAAAATTAGATGGCGCTAACGATGTTCAAAAAATAACTATTATTCCACGTGGATATGCTGGTGGGTATACCATGATGCTTCCTAAAGAAGAAAGATTTACAGCGACTAAACAAGAATTATTGGAACGAATTACCGGCTTATTAGGTGGTCGTGTAGCTGAAGAATTAATCTTTAATGAAGTCACTACTGGTGCTCATAATGATTTTGAACAAGCTACTAAAATAGTTAGAGCTATGGTTACTGAATATGGTATGAGTAGTTTAGGTCCTTTGCAATTAGAACAAAATGAAGGTAGTGTCTTTTTAGGAAGAGATTATAATAAATCGCGTAATTTTTCTAGTCAAGTAGCTTATGAAATTGATCAAGAAATGCGCAAAATAATCGACGAATGCTATAAAAATGCTGAAAAAATTATTAAAGAAAATAAAGATTTATTAGATTTGATAGCTAATACTTTAATAACTAAAGAAACTTTGACTAAAGAAGAAATTGATTATTTAGTTGAACATAAATGTTTACCTGAAGAAGAAAAGGAAGATACTTTAGAAGAATTGAAAGAAAAAGCTAAAGAATTAAAAATTAAAGGTTATACAAAAATGACTAAAGAAGAACTAAAAGATGCTATAGATAAAGCTAAAGAGTAAAATCTTTAGTTTTTTTAACCAAAAATTTAAAAATAGATAATAGATTTAATTTTTTACTGTTTAATACTATCTAATTAGATTAAAATGTGATAAAATAGTATTTGTAGAAAAATGGTGATGTTATGGGTCGTGTTATAGCTTTAGTTAATCAAAAAGGTGGTGTTGGTAAAACAACTACTAGTATAAATTTAGCTGCATCTTTAGGTGTTTTAGGGAAAAAAGTGTTATTAGTTGATTTAGATAGTCAAGGTAATAGTACAACTGGGGTTGGAATTAGTAAAAGTTCACATGAAAAAACCGTTTATGATTTAATTATTGATCAAGCTACGTTAGACGAAGTAATTATTAAAACAAAATTTAAAAACTTATATATTATGCCAGCTTCAATTAATTTAGCTGGTGCAGATATCGAATTAATGGAAAAAAGTCGTGTTGATCATAGTTTTAATAAGTCAGGTCAATTAAAAAAATATTTAGATGTTGCTAAAGAAAAGTTTGATTATATTATAATTGATTGTCCACCTTCTTTGGGTATATTAACTACAAATGCTTTAGCAGCAGCAAATTCAGTTATCATCCCTGTCCAATGCGAGTTTTTTGCTTTAGAAGGAATAACTCAATTATTACATTCAATCTTACTTATTCAAAAAGATTTAAACCCAACTTTGGACATTGAAGGGGTATTATTAACTATGTTAGATAGTAGGACTATTTTAGGATTAGAAGTAGTTGAAGAAATTAAAGCTTATTTTAAAGAAAAAGTATACGATACGATTATTCCAAGATTAATTAAAATATCAGAAGCACCAAGTCATGGCAAACCAATTTTGGCATATGACCCTAAAAATCGTGGAACTGTCGCATATCTTAATTTGGCTAAAGAGGTGATTGATCATAATGGAAACTAAAAAAAGAGCTTTAGGTAGAGGGTTAGAGCAATTATTTAATAGTGAAAATTTAGATTACAATAGTTTTGAAAAACAAATTTATGATACTACCAGCAGCGATGAAATAATTGAATTAAATTTAGATGAAATTAGATCAAATCCTTATCAACCTAGAAAAATATTTAAAGAAGATTCATTAAAAGAATTAGCTGAATCAATTAAAGTAAATGGTGTATTTCAACCAATTATTGTAAAAAAAAGTATTAAGGGCTATGATTTAGTTGCTGGTGAAAGAAGATTTAGAGCATCTAAATTAGCTGGTAAACAAACGATACCAGCAATAATCAGAGATTTTTCGGAAAATCAAATGATGGAAATTGCACTACTTGAAAATTTACAAAGAGAAAATTTGAATGTTATTGAAGAAGCCTTAGCATATAAATCAATGATTGAAAAATTAAATTTAACTCAAGAAGAATTAAGTAATAAAGTAAGTAAAAGTAGGAGTCATATTACTAACATTTTAGGTTTATTAAGATTACCAAGCGAAATTCAAAAAATGTTAATAAATAATGAGTTAACGATGGGACATGCTAGAGTACTAAGTAAATTAGAAAATGAAGAAAAAATGTTAGAATATGCGAAAATGATCGTGGAAAATAAATTACCGGTTAGACAAACTGAAGAAATAACAGTTGAAGAAGAAAGAAAAAATAAAATAAAGAAACCCATTAAAGAAGTAAATAAGGATTATAAATATGTTGAAGATTTATTAAGAGAAAAGTTAGACACTAAAGTTAAAGTAAAGGATAAAAAAATTGAAATTAACTTTACCAATGTAGCTGACTTAAATCGAATTTTAGAGATTTTAAATGTAAGAGAGTGATATTATGGAAAAATTTTGGGAAAAACTTTTATCACCAAAAGTTATTGGTCCAGTTATGACAATAATTATAATGTTTATTATTTATAAAATTTTGAAAAGAATTATAAAAAAAATATTTAATTTTAAGACAAATAAAATAAAACATAATAAACAAATAACATTAATGAATTTTTTTATTAATGTAATAAGAGTAATTTGTTTAATTATTACTGCTGTTATAATATTAGGTATATATAATATTGAAACAAGTGCTATAATCACTTCATTAGGTGCCGTAACAGTTGTTTTAGGTCTTGCTTTTCAAGATTTATTAAAAGATTTTATTGCTGGTATTTCTTTTATATTAGAAAATAGTTATAATGTTGGTGATTGGGTAACTATCAATGGCTTTAAAGGTGAAGTCATAAGTTTGGGAATGAAAACAACTCGTGTCAAAGCTTATGAAGGACAAGTATTAATTATCAATAATGGTAAGATTACGCAAGTAATTAATCACGATGCTGCTAATTCACTAGCAATAGTTGATGTTAAAATTCCGACAAAATATGATATAGAAAAAGTTGAGTCTTCTTTAAATAATTTATGTAAAAAATTGCAAAAGGAATTAAAAGATTTAAAAGGAAATGTTAAGTTGTTGGGAATTGAAAGTTTAGATGAAAATGACTTAGTATTTAGAATTACTGCTGAAGTAGAAGCGGGAAAACAATATGAAATTCAAAGAGAAATAAGAAAACAAATTAAATTATTATTTGATGAAAATGATTTTGAAAAAGTTCAGGAATAATAAGGTGATTCAAAATGAAAGAATATAAATTAGGTAGTATTGTAACTATGAAAAAAGAACATCCTTGTGGTACCAATGAATTTGAGATTGTAAGAATAGGTGCTGATATAAAAATAAAATGTTGTAAATGCAATAGAACAATCATGATGCCTAGAATTGAATTTAACAAAAAAATCAAGAAAATAATTAATTTATAGGAGGAATTATGACTAAAAAGAGAAAAGACAAAAAGAAAAGATTGATATCGCCAATTACGATGATGTTATTATTGATATTTATTACTCTTATTGGTAGTAGTTGGCTAGCAATTTTAAATGTTGATGGCACACAAACGACAATTGAGAATGGAATCTTAGAAACTTCAATAGTTGTGGTACAAAATATTTTTTCTAAAGAAGGATTAACTTATTTTTTTAGTAATATAATAACTAATTTTACTTTACTTCAGCCATTTGTTTTATTAATTTTATCACTTATGGCTGTTAGTATTGCTAAAAATAGTGGCTTATTAAAACATATATTTTCTCCTTTAAAAAAACTAAAGTCATCAGTTTTAACTTTTATTGTGATTTTTGTTAGTGTTATTGCGACTATTATTGGTGACTATAGTTATATTATTTTGATACCATTGGTTGCAATTTTATATCAATATGTTAATAAAAGTCCTGTTTTAGGAGTAATTACTGTTTTTGTTGGAATAACTTTAGGATATGGAACAGGTATATTTTATAATTATAATGATTATGCATTAGGAATGTTGACCGAAGCAGCAGCAATTGTTGATGTTGATTCTTCATATAAATTTGATTTATATTCAAATCTTTACATTATGTTAGCTAGTACAATAGCAATAAGTTTTATTTTAACTGCTCTAATTGAAAAATATTTAAGTAAAAGAGTTAGAAGTTCAGAAAAGTATAATGATGAATTAGTTATTTCAAAAAAAGCTTTAATGGGGGGATTATTGACTTTAGCTTTATGTTTGGTTGGAACAATCTTTTTAATTCGTCCGGGAGGAATTCTATTAGATGAAACACAGACACATTATGTAGCTAAACTATTCAGTTCAACATCTCCATTTAATTTATCTTTTATGTTTATTTTTTTATTTATTGTAACTTTAACCAGTTTAGTCTATGGAATATTAAGTAAAAATTTTAAAAATAATCATGATTTTAGTTGGGCATTTACTAAAGAATTTAATAATATAGGTTATTTATTTGTCTTGATGTTTTTGTCATCAATTTTAATTGGTATTATTAATTGGACTAATTTAGGGGTTGTTATTGCAAACCAATTGATATATTTAATTAGTTTATTTGATTTTACTGGTATATTATTGATTGTTATTAGTTTTATTTTTATAATTTTGATGAGTATTTTCATTCCAGGAAGTATTGAAAAATGGGCTTTAATTTCACCGGTTTTAGTACCTTTATTTATGCGTGGTAATTTAACGCCAGATTTTGCTCAATTTGTTTTTAAAGCAGCTGATAGTGTTGGTAAAATTATAACGCCGTTATTTATTTATTTTATTATTATGGTTGGATTTATTCAAAAATATAATAATAATGAAAATAAGGTTACTCTATTTAATACGATGAAATTAATTTGGCCAATTATTTTAACAATGATAGTGTTTTGGTTATTAATTTTAATTGTATGGTATGTAGCTGGTCTTCCTTTAGGCATTGGCACATTAGCTACAATGTAAAAGTTTATAATTTAGTTTTTAAAATCAATTAATTAACATTTTTCAAGCTTTGAAATTTATTGATAATTGATTTTTTCTATTGTTTAAAAATTAATATAATGATATACTATATTAGTATTTGAGGTGATTTTATGGCATTAACAGCTGGCATAGTTGGTTTACCTAATGTTGGGAAAAGTACTTTATTTAATGCAATAACTAAAAAAAACATTTTAGCTGCCAATTATCCATTTGCAACAATCGAACCAAATGTTGGGATCGTCATTGTGCCGGATAAAAGATTAGATTTTTTAAATGAATTGTATCAACCCAAAAGTTTAGTTCCTACTACTTTTGAATTTACTGATATTGCTGGACTTGTCAGTGGCGCTTCTCATGGCGAGGGGTTAGGAAACAAGTTTTTATCTCATATTCGCGAAGTTGATGCAATTGTTGAAGTAGTTAGATGTTTTGAGGACAAAAACATTATTCATGTCGAAGAAACAGTTGATCCAATTAGAGATATCGAAATAATTAATGTTGAGTTAATTTTGGCTGATTTAGAAGTAGTCGAAAATAGATTAAATCGAATCGGTAAAAAGGCCGTTATGTCAAAAGATAAAGAAAGTTTAAAAGAAGTTGAATTATTAAACAAAATAAAAGAGAGTTTACTTAAAAACTTTCCAATTAGAAGAATGGAATTAGATGAAGAAGAAGTAAAAATAATTAAGCCATTTAACTTTTTAACAGCTAAACCAATTATTTATATGGCCAATGTAAGTGAAGAGGAATTACTTGATAAAAATAATCCTCATGTTATTAAGGTGGAAGGATATGCTGAAGGTGAAAATGCTAAAGTTATTAAAGTGTGTGCAAAAATCGAAGCTGAGCTAAGTGATTTAAATGATGAAGAGAAGAATCTATTTTTAAATGATTTGGGAATTGAGGAAAGTGGTTTAGATAAATTGATTAAGGCTACTTATTCTTTATTAGGTTTGCAAACATTCTTTACAGCTGGTCCTGATGAAGTAAGAGCTTGGACTTTTAAAAAAGGAATGAAGGCGCCAGAATGTGCAGGAATTATTCATACGGACTTTGAAAAAGGCTTTATTAGAGCGGAAGTTTTTAGTTACTATGCTTTAGAAAAATATGGTAGTGAAAAAGCTGTTAAAGAAGCTGGTAAAGTAAGACTAGAAGGTAAAGAATATCTAATGCAAGATGGCGATATTTGTTATTTTAGATTTAATGTTTAACAATAACCGTAAAAAATAAATCTAAAATAAATATAATAGTTAAGATATAAGTAAAATATGCAGGTATTTTACTTATTATTTTGTCTAAAAAAGGTTTAACAAAGCAGACCACAATAATACTACATAATCCCCACACAATAGCCATCTCTATTGCCGTATATTTACCAATGTTAAATTTATAATCACTATAATCCCAAAAACTATACTTAAATATTAATTCAATTAAATAACCACCAATTGCTTCTATAGTAGATAATAAAATAGCCGATATAATAAATAAAAGAAAAGCTTTTACAATTTTATTAGTTTTAACTTTATTGATTAATTTATTAATTAATAATATTATTACAACACCTATTCCATAGATTGGTGTCCACCACCCTAATAGGATTCCACTATCTCCATTATAGTAAACTATACTTTCTATTATATGACCAATTATGGATGGAAAAAATAAAAAAATAACTTAAATAGTACATATTAACCACCTATTATATTTTGGTTTAAAAATGATAATATATACCAAACATATTAAATAAAATTAAGTATAACCTATGTCAATAATTTTTGATTAATTCCTAAAAAAAAATTAAAATAATTTCTTGATTAGTTCCTTTTTCTTTTGAAAAATTATTATTTGCCCGCCCGCTCGATTTTACGCATTTAAAAATGCATAAAATCGAGCGGGCGGGCAATCATTTTTTAGT
>CALVVR010000018.1 GCA_944363915.1 uncultured Bacilli bacterium
TCAAGTCGTTTTAAATAAATGTACTATAGCTGATACAACCGATAAATTATATTGTTATGCTGGTAGCAAACATTATATATGTGATGATGAAGAGTTTTCTAGTATTTTAATAGCTTCTGGTTGGACCCCACCTCCTAATTTTATTGATATATTATTAACTCAATATGACGCAGATAATAAAACCGGATTGGTACAAGATGAAACCGATTCTGATTTGTATTATTATACCGGAACTAATGCGCAAGTAAGTAATAATTATTTATGGTATGGAGGACATCAATGGCGAATTGTTGAGATAGATACAGAAGCTAATACCTTATTATTAGTATCACAACAGCCATTAACAGCAATTCAACCTGCAAGTGTAGTATGGGATACACAGGAAGAATATGAATCAAGTTATATCAATACATGGTTAAAAGATTATTTTTATAATAGTTTAGATAGTAGTATTCAAAATAATATAGTAAATAATATATTTAATGTCGGAATATATACTGATGTTGATGAAATAACAACAACTCAAAAAGTGGGATTGCTAGATGAAGAACAGTATACAAGAGCAGGTGGAGCTGATTCATATTTAGATATTAAAGATCGGTGGTGGTTAGGAAATCGTTATAGTTCGTCTTACGTTCGCATTGTCATCAACAATGGCAACCTCAGCTACATTAGTCCTTCGCTTTCGAACGGCGTCCGTGCAGTTATAAAAATTTCTGATATAACCATCACCGAAGGGGATGGTACTTTAATCTCAAATTATAAAACAGCTGATAAAGCAACAAATACTAATGATGTACAGGTAGGGGAATATATTAATGTACCATATAGTGGAAGTGATAATGCATGTGGTACTGATAATTTATGTACATTTAGAGTAGTAAGCAAAGATAATGATAGTATTAAAGTAGTATTAAATGGATTACTTCCAAACGAAAGTCAATATGGAAATACTTCAACAATAACAACAAGTCATACAATATATACACCATTAAATACATTTGCCAATAATATATCAAGTGATTATCGTTATACAGGCAATAAAACATTTTATATAGGAGATTATCCAAACAGTTCAAATTACACCAATGTTCAAGATGAAACATTGACAGCTAGTGTTGGACTACCAACAATAGGAGAGATGTTTAGTGGAAATGATATTGATGTAAGTACATCAAGTACCAAAACATTTGTCGATGTAAATACAATAGAAAATCCAACTGTGTCAGAAGATTATTGGACCATGAATCGCAATAATTCGTCTGTCGTTCGCAGTGTCAACAACGGTGGCAGCCTCAGCAACGATAGTCCTTCGAATACGCTCGGCGTCCGTGCAGTTATATATCTGAAGTCAGGGACTTCAGCCATAACCTTCACTGGAGGTGAAGGTACTGCAGAGTCACCATATACGTTATCATAGATTTTAAATTATTATAAATGTTAAAATAGAAAGTCATAAAATTCGGCTCTTTGTCAAATAATGTTGATTGAGCCAAAACTAATGATAAATGATGAAATAATGGGTCTAGAATTTCTGGTGTGAAGTAAAATTTAATAAAAATAGATGCGAAAAATAAAAAAGCAAGAATTTGTAGTGTGAAGTTGAGATAGTGAAAACTATCTCTTTTTTAAGTGCTATTATATAGTTGATAATAATTAAAAAAATAGAAGAAAGTGGTGGTAAAATGAAAGATTATTATTTATTAGTAGGATTAAATAGTAAAGAAGTAAAAATAACTAAAGTAAATCAAAATGAAAAAGGAGTTGTAGAAATTGAAATTGAAAATAAAAGTAAAAAAGTTAGATGTCCTAAGTGTAATAAATTTACAAGTTCAATACATGGCAAATTAAAACCAATAAGGAGTGTTTATTTAGAAGCCTGTGGTTCAAAAGTCGATTTAATAATATATAAAAAAAGATATCATTGTTATAATTGTGGAAAAATTTTTACAGAAGCAATAAATATAAATACGCGTAATGGAAATATATCAAATAAAGTTAAAATTCAAATAAGAAAAGATTTATTAAATTATAATTTATCATTAAAATATATTGCAGAAAAAAATAGAGTATCAAAATATATAGTAGAACAAGAATTATTAGAAATAGAATCAGGAATACCTAAATATGTTGTTAATTTGCCAAGAGTGATATCATTTGATGAGTTTAAAGCAGATACTAAAGCAGGAAAATATGCATTTATGTTGAATGATCCAATACACAAGAAAGTATTAGATATTTTACCAGAAAGAAAAAAAGAACGTCTAATACAATATTTTACATATTGTAATAATAGACATTCTGTAGAGGTCGTCATATCAGATATGTACGAACCTTATCTATTGGTCACCAAAACAATGTTTCCTAGAGCAGTGTATGTGGCAGACCCATTTCATTATACCAAATATATAATGGAAGCGCTAGATAAAATAAGAATAAGATTACAAAAAGAGTATTCTGAAAAAAGTAGACAATATAAAATATTAAAGAATAAAAAGAATGTGAGTTTATTAAGAAAATATGGAAATGAAATAGATTGGTGGGTATTAATCAAGAGATATAAAAATGGTCATTTAGTAGATATGCTACCAGGAAATGTTATAAATGAAATATTAGATATATCTAAAGAATTAAAGGAAGGTTATATATTAAAAGAAGAATTTTTAGATATAATAAAACATTATAAAGAAATGGATGTAGAAGAACAATTAACAAAATGGGTAAGTAAATGTATTTTAAAAGACATACCAGAATTTGTAGAAGCAGCAGGAACAATATCAAGATGGAAAGAATATATAATAAATTCATTCTTAGATGAAAAATATAGTAATGGCTATACAGATGGGGTAAATAATAAAATAAAAGTAATAAAAAGAGTAGCGTTTGGTTATAAAAATTTTGATTTATTTAGAGCAAGAATATTATATATTTTTAACGGTAAAATTAGTGGCGTAAAGAATAACAAAAATTACTCCAAAATTAAAAAATAATGATTTACATTTTTACTCCAAATCACATTTTTTAAAAGATGAAAAAATCAGTTAAAAATAGCAAAAAAAGCACATTTTAAAATTTAAAACTAAAAAATGTGTTTTTTCTTTTGTTTTATAAGGAATTATTCAAAATTTACTTCACACCAGAAATTCTTGAACCGAAATAATAAGGATGGTTAAATCGAAAGATTTGACCTTTTTTTATATGATAATTTGTCAAATCAAGTGTAACAATACAAAAATTATAAATTGAAATTATAAATTGAAATTATAAATTGAAATTTTTGTGAAACTATTTTTATTGATTTTAGTTTATGGTATAATATGATTAAATTTTAATGTTAGGAAGATGTTATGAAAAAAAGAATTATTATAATTGCAAGTCTTGTATTAGTTGTTACCCTAATTGCTGTAAGTGTAGTTATTTATAACAATAATAAAAAAATTGAACAAGAATTAAAAGATGCTCAAGAATTATATTTGATTTATCTAAATGGTAAAGGATTATTGGGTAACAAAAATAAATTTCAACTTTATAATGAAGATGGCAAATTAATTAAAGAACAAACTTTTAAAGGTAATAATCTTAACTATGAATATATTAATAACAATCTAATCTATTTCAGTGGCTTAGGAGGATTATATGAATTTAATATAGATAATTTGAATTTAAAAAAATTATCTAGCAAAAATATCAATATCGTTAAATATTACAATGACGAAATATATTATTACAATGATGCAAATTACCAAATTTGTCACAATAATAATTGTATTAATGTCGATATGAAAGTGGGAGACTTCGTCGTTAAAGATGATTATTTATATGTTTTAGGTCAAAAATTAAAAATTTATAAAAATAATGAATTAATTGAAGAATTTGACTATTCTGATAAAAAAATTATTATGCAAATTTATAATTTAAGCGATAAATTATTAATAATCAACGAATATAAAATATTAGAAATTGACGGTACTGAAATAAAAGAATTAACTAGTATTAACGAAGAAGAGGAAATAATTTATTATAAAGATGAAAACGATAATAATTATATATTTGATATTGTTAACCAAAAATTAATGTCTGTCGATTTAAAAGAGAATAATGAATATGACGTTAAAGAAAAAATTGATATAACTAACATCACACATCCTTATTATGATTTTACTACTAATACAAATATTTATTATACTTTAGATGTAATCAATACTTTAACTATTACTGACTTAGATAGAAACATTATTCAAGAATTTGAATTAAAAAAGTCTGATAAGGATATTATCTATAGTATATATAAGATAAGATGAATTAATCTTTTTTATTAGTTTAATATTTATAAGTAGTTGCTACTTATAAATATTGATAAAATTTTAAATATGCTGTCGAAAAATACTATTTCTAGTATTTTTTTTTATTCATATAATTTTATAGGTGATAAGTATGAATAATGTTAATATGGGTTTTATTCTAACTATACTAGCAGGACTTTCAACTATGTTAGGAACAATTTTCATATTTATTAAGAAAAAAAGTGTCAATATCATTATTGCCTCCTTAAGTTTTGCTGCTGGCGTAATGTTAACAGTATCAATAACTGACTTAATTCCTGAGTCTTATGGTCTATTAATAACTTTATTCCCCAAATTTCCAGCTATTATTTACATGTTAATATTTGTAGTAAGTGGAATATTATTTTCGATATTAATTGATAAATATATTCCTACTAAAAGTAGTGATAATAACTTATATCGTGTTGGGATTATTTCAATGTTAGCAATAATTATTCATAACTTACCTGAAGGAATAGCTACTTTTATGGCAACTAATAGTAATGTAATGTTAGGAATTTCTTTAGCTATAGCAATAGCATTGCACAATATTCCTGAAGGAATAAGTATATCAATTCCTATTTATTACGCTACTAACAGTAAATTTAAAGCCTTATTTTATACATTTATATCAGGAATATCTGAACCATTTGGTGCTTTATTAACTTATCTTTTTTTAGGTAATTTTATTAATGATCGAATTATGGGATTTTTATTTGGTATAATAGCAGGAATTATGATTCACATTTCTTTATATGAATTATTACCAACGGCTAAAAGTTATTACAAGAAGGGATTGGTATATTTATTTTTTCTAATTGGTATCGTTTTTATGACAATTAATCATTTTATATTTTAAAAGAAAAAAGTCCAGTAAGGACCTTTTTTCTTGGGTTAAGACTTATTCAAAATCATAATTTGAAGAAGTGTTAGCATTAGCGTTGCTTTGTTTATTCATATTTGAACTTTTTGCACTCATGTTAGTCTTATTACTTTTACATGATTTATTAGCATTGCAACTTTTATTTGCTTGAGCATTCTTTTTCATTTTCATCACCCACTTATATTATCTCCAAGATTTATTATTTTATTCTAAAAACAGATTGTTATATAAAAAAATTTTTGTTATAATATTGTATATAAAAAGTAAGGTGTAAGTTAAATGAATAATATAAATGAATTGGAGCAAATTAAAAATAAATATTTTAGTATAATTGCAACTTTATTTGATAAAGATAATCGAAAAAAAATAACTGATAAATTAACTACAATTTCAAATGATAAAAGTAGGGGAGAAGTAAATCTTGAAAATATAATTAGTGATTTAGGAAATCCTGATTTTGATTTTTACGATTTATATAAGAAAGGAGCTAAAAAATTAGTTTATAAAGGATTAATCATTGAAGAGAAAAAAAGAGATAAATATAATTATTATGGAGAAGCAATCGATCAGATTGGAATTGAAATTATTGCTAATTTAGTTAAACAAATTAGTAGTAGTTATCAAAAGAATCTAATTAATAAATTACTTTTTGAAGAAGATTTCAAAAATAAAAATCATATTTATTTGATTGTTGAATTATTAATATTTACGATGAATAATTACTTTGATAGTAACTATGATACATTATTTATTAACGATTGTGGAATTATTGATTATAAAATTAATTTACTGACAAAACATGGGTCATTGTTTCAAACTGTTCCTGTTAATGATTTTATATATGGTTTATTTATTGATGGACTATATACGGAAAAACAATTTGATAAATATTTGAAAAAGGGCTCTTATCAATTATTTTGTGAAGAATTAGATAAAATATTTAACGAATCAAATGATATGATTGCTAAAAATTCTATAAAAAAACAATTAATTGTAATTGGTAATATGTTTTACAACAAATTATTTTATCTATCATATTATGGAATAATTAATCAAGAATTGAAAAATAATTTAATTAAACAGTTTAATTTATTATTCAATAAAGTTTTACAAGCTTTTGAGATAACTTTTTATCAAGATGATTTTCTTAAAATAGAAGAAGCAATGAATAATTCTATTGCTAGATTGAATGAATCTAATAAAGAATGCTTAAGTTAACATAATATATATTATCGGAAGTTAAATACTATCAATAAAAACCTTATTTTTAAATGAATAAGGTTTTATAATGCAATAATAAATAGTTCTAGACCTAATGTTTTATCAACTTTACCAGTTTTGATATCAATATCTAAATCAGCTAATTGTTTTAAATAATTAAGCAAAATATCTGAATCATATTTTCTAGCATTTTGACTTGCTAATTTAACACGGTATGGATGAATTTTTAAAATACTAGCAATATTATTCTCCGTATAACCATCTAAATATAGTTGCTTAACTTGATACATTATTCTAATTTGATTAGCTAACGAAATAATAATAGCAATCGGTTCTTCATTTAATTTAATACGATCTTGATATAAACTGAAGGCTTCAGCTTTATTTTTACTAATAATAGCATCGATCAATTTAAAATTATTTGCTTCTAATGATTTAGTCGTTAAATTAGTTATATCATCATGAGTGATAGTTTTATCATCATTTTTATATATTTTTATCTTCTCAATTTCACTAGCAAGAAGGGAACTATCTTCCCCTACTCGACTTATCAAATACTTGACATTCTCATTACTAATAGAGTAGTCTTCAAATAAATTTTTAACTAAAGATATATTATCTATACTATTAAAATCTTTAACTATACCATTTTTTTTAACTAATTTAGTTATTTTTTTTCTTTCATCTAATTTTTCATTATTTGTGGTAAATATTAAAATTGTATTATCGTTGATATTATTTAAATAATTTTCTAATTCTTCCGTATTTTGTTCAGTATATTTTTTGTTAGTACCAGTAAATATATAAGCATTATTTACGATAATTATCTTTTTATCGCTAAATAGCGACATACTACTAGCGTCATTAATAACATCCGTCAATAAACAGTTAGTTAAATCATATTTACTAATATTAAAATCATCTATTTTATTATCATTAATTATTTTATCAATGGTTTTATTTATTAAATAATCAACTGTTCCATATAAAAGATAAACCATACTACTCACCTATTCAATTATACTATATTTTATTAAAAAATGATAGTAAATTTATAGTTAATAGTAATATAAAAAGAAAACACCAAAACGGCGTTTAATCTTTTGACTTGCCAAATAATCTTAATAAATCTAAGAAAAGATTAATAAAGTCTAAATATAGCTCTAAAGCGGAAATAACGGCTAAATTCTCTTCTGGTAAGGTATTTATCGATCTTTTTATTCTTTGCATGTCATAAGCCGTATAAGCTAGAAAAATAACGATACTAACAATTGTTATTATTAAATCAAAGGTACTATTGCCTAAAAATATGTTAATTATGCTACAAATAATTATTCCAAGTAGTCCCATTAATAAAAATGTACTTATTTTACTTAAATCAATATTAGTAAAATGGCCTATTAAAGCAAAAATACCAAATAACAAAGCTGTTATTCCAAAAACATAGATAATTGATGATAGTTCGTAAACGATAAAGATTGTTGAAAAAGTTAATCCAGTTACAAAAGAATAGATTAAGAAACATATTTTAGCCGTCGTATCACTCATTTTATGAATTCTAGCCGACAAGAAAATAACTAAACCTATTTCCAATATTATATAAATAATAAAAGGTATTTCCAAAACAAATAATAGCATATTAATATTATTAGCAATAATATAACCAGTTAAAAAAGTGACAAATAATCCAAAAAACATCCAACCAAACACTTTAGAATAGATTTTATTTAATTCCATATTATTTCCTCCTATTTCTATAATTGGTATTTTATTTTTTCAAATTTTTTAATTTTTTTAACAATCTTAATAAATCTAAGAAAAGATAATAAAAGCTTAAATATAAACCTAAAGCAAAAATGATAGCTAAAGTATCTTCATTACCTTCTTCTGATTCATTAATTTCTTTTTTGATTGCTTGCATATCATAAACGATATTAGCTAAGTAAAAAATGATAATCATAATAATTATTATTAAATCAAAAATAGTATTACCTAAGAATATATTGGTTAACATACAAATTAAAATACAAATAAATCCCATTAACAAAAAATTTCTCATTTCACCTAAATTTATTTTAATAAAATGACCTAATAAGGCGAAAATACCAAATAGTAGTGCTGTAACAGCAAAGACGTAGATAATTGAAGATAATTCAAAAATGGTAAATATTGTTGAATAAAGATAACCAGTTAAAACTGAAAGAATCAAAAAATATATTTCAGCTGTTTTATAACTTGTTTCATGAATTTTATGAATTAAAAAATAAGATACGGTTAGATACATTCCAGTAGAAATAAAACAAAGAAAATAAATTATTTCTAAAGCATATGAGACCATAATAAAATTATTATTAATATAGACAGTTAAAAAAGTGACTAATAATCCCAAAAACATCCAGCCAAACCCTTTAGAATAAATTTTATTTAAATCCATAAATATTCTCTCCTAGTATTATTATAACAAAATTATTTACAAATTTCAAAATAAAAAGTTGTTCCTTTATTTCTTTTACTCTCAACACCGTATTTAAAATTATGACTTTCTAAAATAGTTTTGACAATCGATAGACCAATTCCTGTTCCAATAACATTACGTTTGTGTTCTTTTTGGGAATGATAATACTTATCCCAAATATGTGGTAAATCTTCTTTTTTAATACCTTTACCGGTATCTTTTATTTCAACTCTAATATTTTTATCGACTAGAACATTAACAATTACTTTATTATCGTCGCCAGTATAGTTAATAGCATTATTAATTAAATTATAAATAACTTGTTCGATTTTCTTTTTATCAGCATTAACTATAACTTTATCAGGTGTATTTACTTCAAACATATAGCCTTCGGTATCTTTATAAATACTATAACGTTTAATAATATTATTAATTAATTCAACAATATCAAAATCTTCTTTTTCTAATATATCTTTATTAGCTTGAATTTTAGATAAAGTAAGTAAATCATTAACTAAAATATTTAATCTTTCTGATTCTTCGATAATAACATTTAAATTAGCATTTCTTTTTTCGACATTATCACTATTTAAATCACGAATCATTTCCGCATAACCTTTAATCATGGTAAGAGGTGTTTTCAAGTCATGAGAAACATTAGCTAATAAATCTCTTCTTAACTCATCTGTTTTGGCTAATTCTTTTGTTGCATAGTTTAAGGTGTTAGCTAATTCATCGATCTCATATATATTAGAATTAGAATCAAATGTAAAATCATAATTACCATTAGCTAGTTTTTTGGCTTGTTCATTCATTTTTACGATTGGTTTACTAATTCTTTTAGAAATAAAATAACCGATTATAAGTGATAAAATAATAACAATAATTGATACGATAATCAACTGATTAGATAATATACTAATCGTATTATCTAAAGGTTCTAATGAAGCATTGACAAATATAGTTATATCGTCATTATATTTTCTAGCATAAATTAAAGATTTTGTATTAAGTAAAGGATTAATTAATTTGTATGTTTGTTCATTCAAATCATTTTCATAAAAATCATTTTTATATTTACCACTACTAATAATACAACCACGAGTTGAATCATTAGAACTATAAATAGTTATTCTGTTTTTGACAACCTCAATACATATGTTTTTTTCGTAAGATAATTTATCTAAATATTCAACATCACTATCATAATTGCTTAATATTTCATTAGTAACCCTTTTAATTTGCTTAGTTTTACTATATTCATAATAACTATTGATAAAAATAACTTGGAAAAACCATAAAAATAAAATAATTGATAAAGTAAATATTATTAAGTAAAACCAAATATGACGAGTTAACTTATTTTTATTTAATTTCAAATTTATAACCAACTCCCCTAACCGTTTGAATTAAGTCACGATATTCACCTAAATTATTTCGTAACATTTTAATATGAGTATCGACAGTTCGATCATCACCAAAAAAGTCATATCCCCAAATCTTAGATAACAATTCTTCTCTTGATAAAGCAACATTTTTATTATTGATAAAATATACTAATAAATCGTATTCTTTTGGCGTTAATTTAATTTCTTTATCATCAATATAGACAACATGTCCTTTAAAATCAACTTTTAAAGTTTTATAAATATACATATCATCTAAATTGTTAAATCTTTTAGTAACTGCTTTAATTCTCGCAATTAATTCTTTAGGGCTAAAAGGCTTAGTAACATAATCATCAACACCTAATCCAAATCCAATTAACTTATCATATTCTTCGTTTCGCGCTGATAAAACAATCGTTGGAATATTATATTTTTTGATTTCTTTATAAGCAGTCAAACCATCCATATTAGGCATCATTATATCTAATATTACAACATCAACTTTATTATTTTTTATTATATTTAATGCTTGTTCACCATCACTCGCTTCTAATACATCATAATCTTCATTTAAGCAATATTCTTTAATCAAGATTCTAATTCTTTCTTCATCATCTACTATTAAAACAGTCATTCCATCACCTCTAGTTAGTATTATACTATATATTTGTGAAATGTAAATGAAAAAAAGGCTTTAAAACCTTTTATTTAGCTTTGCTTAAAGCATCTTCTAAAGCTTTATATAATGCATCTACTTTAATAGTACATCTACTTACAGCATCAGTATAACCATCTTCATCAACATTTAAGAAGTCGATCCCTTGGTTATCAATTACAGCTTGTTCTAATGCTTCAACTTGTTCAAACCATTCAGCGCCACCTTCGATAACTCCTTTATTAGCAGAAGTTTCTTTCATACCATATTCAGCACCTAAAGTTTTTTTCGTTGTTTCTACGCCATCTTTAGTATAAGTTGTATCTAAATATACATCAGTAATTTTACCATTTTCATCAATCGTAATTTTAGCAGTAGCAGTGTTTTCTTGGCCACCAAGTGTGTCAACAGCACTTCCTTCATAAGTACCTTCTTTTAAACTATTATTCCCACATCCAGTTAATAAAATAGCTACTAAAGCAATACTTAAAATTTTTTTCATTTATGTTCCTCCTTATTATTAAATATATTATAACTTAAAATATTTCAATAAGCAAGTTTTGTTCGTAAAATTTGACTAATTGTTTACATAAGATACCAACTAAAATACCAGTTGGTATAGAAAATAATAATAACCATGGTAGATAATAAATCATCGAAGACATTTGTAAAATAAAAATTGAAGCTAAGACTTGTCCTGTTGAATGAGCAATTGAACCAATAATACTAACGCCAATAATTGATAAGTTTAAAAATCTTTTTGCTAAATACATAAATAAAATACTTAACAAAACACCTGTTAAACTAAAAAAGAAAGTTGTACTAAAAATACCAGTTCGTAAGATACCAACTAAGAATACCCGCAAAATTCCAATATATAAGGCGTCTTTTAGCCCAAATTCATAAAGAATGAATAAAGTTACGATATTAGCTAAACCGAGTCTTAAACCGGGAATATAGCCATTTAAAAGTGGTAGGCTTGTCTCAATTATATTTAAAGCAACCGATAAAGCTAATAACATAGATAATCTTGTAAATTTTTTCATTAACTCACCTCAGTATCTATTTCAGTATTTGGTAATTCGATTATTATTTTATTCGGCAAACAAATAATTGATTGACCAGAATTAGAGATAAATCCTTGTTTTGAACATAAATGACGTGGACTATTTTCTTCAACTACTCTTATTTGATTATTTAACACTTCAATTTTGACTGTTCCATTTTCACCATTTACTTCATATGTTTTATCAATACTTAAATCAATTGTTAAGATTAAATCGTTTTCATAATAAACATAAGCTACATTAGCTTTATCTGTGTTTAAAAAATAAATTAAAAACAATATAATGATTATTATTAAAACAATTGCTATTAATTTTATATCGTTTTTATTCATATCTAAAACCATCACTTTTTATTATTTCATTATCGTTGGTAAACCAAATAACGTCAACGTCATAATCTTTAATAAATTCTTTACCTTCATCAATATCCATTAAAAATAAAATGGTTGATAAAGCATCACATATACCACTATCCTCACCTATTACAGTTACACTTTTCATGTTATTAGCAGGATATTTAGTATTAGGATCGATTATATGATGATATAAAACACCCTCGTATTCATAAAATCTTTCATAACCACCACTAGTTACAACACTAATATTTTCCCCCTTAACTATTTCAAATGTTTCAGTAGGATTAATCGGACTAGCAATGCCAATATTATAATAACCTTTATGGCTTTTACCTGTTTTAACGTTACCACCAGCGTTAATAATATAATATTCTAAACCATTGTCTTCTAAATAATTACCTGCTAACTCGGTAACATAACCTTTAGCTATAGATCCTAAATCAATTGATACTTTATCATTAGTAATTTTATCATCTTCAATATTTATTTTATTTATTTCAATATCTTCAACATTGGGTAATTCAATGGGATTTTCTCTAAAATCATGCCAAACTTTTGTTAGATTGCCAATATTAATATTTAATAGTCCATGACTTTTATCATACCAATCGACACCAATTTTAATTAATTGCCACAATTCATCTGATATATCAGTATTAACATCATTATTTAATTTTGATAATTCACTATTTTCATCATAAAAATTAGTTAAATTTTCATATTTTTGATATAAATTTTCAATCTGTTCAAAAGCTTCATTCACTCTTTCTTCATTATTATCGTAAATTTTAATATTAATAACAGTATCCATATAAAATAGATTTTTACTATAATATTCTTGATTGTTGCATCCTGTTAAAGTAAGAACTATGATAATAAATATAATTACTTTTTTCATTGTCTTCACCATTAAAATTATAACATTATAGTTCATGAAAAACAAGCTAATAAAAAAAGAAGTTAGATTATTTCTTCTTTTATATTGGGATTGGAAAGTATTTTAACTAAATAATCAATTTCTTCTTTAGTGTTATAAAAATATAGACTAATTCGACAAGTATTTTTAATTCCCAAATCTTCATTTAATATTTTTGCACAATGATTACCAGCTCTTACACAAATATTATATTTGTTAAGGTAGAAAGCTAAGTCTTGCGCAAAAATACCTTTAATATTAAATGTTATAATGCCACTTTGACTATTTTCATTATAAATAATAATATCTTTTACTTTTTTTAATTTAGCTACAGTATATTTTTTTAATTTTTGCTCATAATCATTAATTTTATCCATGCCGATTTTATTTAAATATTTAATGGCTTCACCAAGACCAATTACACCAGCAATATTAGGAGTACCCGCTTCAAAGCAAGTCGGTATATCGTTATATATTCTTGTTCCATCAAATTGAAAACTAGCGTTCATTCCCCCACCAAAAATAATTGGATGCATACTATTTAATAATTCTTCCTTACCATAAACAATCCCTACACCAGTAGGACCTAGCATTTTATGAGCTGAGAAAGCTAAAAAGTCAATATCTAAATTTTGAACATCCACTTTCATATGAGCAACACTTTGAGCACCATCAATAATAACTAAAATGCCTTTACTGTGAGCATATTTAATTATTTCTTGAATCGGTCTTATATCCCCTACTACATTAGTGACATGAGCAATACTAATAACTTTAGTTTTATCGGTAATACTCATTTTGACATTATCTAAAGTAACTTCTAAATTTTCTAAAGAAATATAATTAACTTTTAAATTTAATTCTTCAGCTAATTCAAACCAAGGTAAAACGTTAGATGCATGCTCGCTTTTAGTAATTAATACTTCATCACTTTCCTTTAAATAATGTCTAAAAAATCCAAATATAATTTTATTTAAAGAATCCGTAGCTCCACTTGTAAAAACGATTTCTTTTGTTTTTTTCGCATTGATAAAATCTTTAACCAATTTTCTTGTTTCTTCATATTTAGAATCAACTTTTAAACTTAAATCATAATCCCCTCGATGAGCATTCGCACTATAGTTATTATAATAATCACTGATAGTTTGACTTATAATTTTCGGTTTTAGTGATGTCGCACCATTATCTAAATAAATGATATTTTGTTTTAATAATAAAAAGTCTTCACGGTTCATTTAACCCACCTCCTATGTCATTAATAGTTTATTCGCAAATTATATTTTTCCTTATAATATGCGTCCTAGAAAAAATAGCTTTATTAATGATATTATACACTTATTTATTGTTTTTAACAAATTTGTATAAATATTAATAAATCAAATCAATATAAATATAGAATATTCGCAGATATTCATGATAAAATCTAGTTAAACTAGGTTTTTATTTTAAAATATAGTATAATGGTAATGGAGGTTAAAATATGGATTGTGTTTTTTGTAAAATCGTTAATGGGGATATTCCCTCATCAAAAATTTATGAAGATGATATTGTTATCGCTTTTTTGGATATCAATCCTGATAGTTTAGGCCACACTCTAATCATTCCTAAACATCACTACCGTGATTTAGATGATATCGACGATAAAACGTTAATTTATATTGTAAATGTTGCTAAAATGTTAAAAAAAAGAATTAAAGAAAAACTAGAATGTGATGGATTAACTTTGATTCAAAATAATGGTGATATTCAAGAAGTCAAACATTTCCATCTTCATTTAAAACCATTTTATAAAGTAAAAAAAGATAAATCGTTAGAAGAAGTATATCAATTATTAAAGTAATTATACTTCTTTTAATTTATCTTTTTTATTATAAATATTATTTTAAAGCCTCTTTACGTGATAAATTAAGTCTTCCTTTTTTATCATAACCTAATGATTTTACAATAATTTCGTCTCCTATTTTAACCACATCACTTGGTTTCTCTACTCGTTCTTTAGCTAGATGTGATACATGAACTAAGCCTTCAGTTCCTGGCCATAATTCAACAAAACAACCAAAATCTTCTACTTTGACAACTTTTCCAGTATAGATTTTACCTGTTTCAACTTCTTTAATGACATCTTTAATCATTTCAGCTGTTTTTTCAATAATTTCTTTAGAAGTGTGGTAAATAATAACTCGTCCATCGTCTTCTAAATCAACTTTAACAGCATTAATATCATTAACCGAATTAACATGACTAGCTTCTAAAATGATTTTAGTAATCATTTCGCCACCTTTACCAATGACATCTTTAATTTTATTAGGATCGATAGTAAAAGTTAGTGTCTTAGGAGCATATTTACTTACTTCTTTTCGTGGTTCTTTGATTTGTTTTTCAATAACATCTAATATTTCTAAACGAGCTTGATGAGCTTGATCTAAAGCTTCTTTCAAAATTTGTTTAGTAATACCTTTTATTTTAATATCCATTTGTAAAGCACAAATACCATTACGAGTACCTGCTACTTTAAAATCCATATCTCCTAAATGATCTTCTAATCCTTGAATATCCGTTAAAATAGTATAATCATCACCACTAGTGATTAATCCCATTGCAATTCCAGCAACCGGAGCTTTAATTGGTACACCAGCTGCCATCAAACTCATACATCCAGCGCAAATACTAGCTTGACTACTACTACCATTTGATTCTAATATTTCTGATACAACTCTAATCGTATAAGGGAATTCTTCTTCACTTGGAATTACTTGCAATAAAGCTCTTTCTCCTAAAGCTCCATGACCAATTTCTCTTCTTCCAGGTGATCCATAACGTCCAGTTTCGCCAACTGAAAATTGTGGAAAATTATAGTGTAGGATAAAGCGTTTAGAATCTTCAATTCCTAAACCATCTAATATTTGGTGTTCTCCTAAAGCACCTAATGTTGTAATAGATAAACTTTGTGTTTCTCCTCTTGTAAATAAAGCTGAACCATGGGTTCTTGGTAAAAGATCAATGGCAGTAGATAAAGGTCTTATTTCAGTCATTTTTCGACCATCAGCTCTAATTTTCTCTTTAACAACAATATTTCTAAATACTTCATATTTGATATTTTCAAAAACATTAGCCACTTTAACTAATAATTCTTCTAATTCATCATCTTTTAAATCAATATTTTCTAATTTATATTTTTCTAACAATTCTTCTTTAATATTATCTAAAGCAGTATATTTTTCTTGTTTATCTTTTATTCTTAATGCAGAATCAATCTTATCTTTAACTAATGAAGTTATTTCATCAATTAATTCATTACTAATTTCTAATTTAGGATATTCATATTTAGGAACACCAATTTCTTCAATGATTTTTTCCTGGAACTCAATTAATTCTTTAATAGCTTCATGACCAAACATTAAAGCTTCTAACATATCTTCTTCACTAACTTCACGGCTACCTGCTTCAACCATATTAATAGCGTCTTTAGTACCAGAAACTGTTAAATCAATATCTGATTTTTCAGTTTCTTCAACAGTTGGATTGATAATAAACTTGCCATCAACACGTCCAACCTTAACTCCAGCAACAGGTCCATTAAATGGCACTTGACTGATGCAAGTAGCTAAAGATGAACCAAATAAAGCTGTAATTTCAGGTGAATTATCTTGATCGACTGATAACACCGTATTAACAATTTGGACTTCGTTTTTAAAATCTTCTGGGAATAATGGGCGCATTGGGCGATCGATCATTCTTGCTGCTAAAGTAGCATTTTCAGTAGGTCTACCTTCTCTTTTAATAAACCCACCTGGAATTTTTCCAACTGAATATAATTTTTCATTATATAAAACTGTTAGTGGGAAAAAATCAGCTAATAAATTAACATTTTTCGACATAACTACCGTTGATAAAATAACAGTATCTCCATATCTAATTAATACTGAACCATGTGCTTGTTTAGCTAATTCACCATTTTCAACAATTATTTTTCTACCTCTAAAATCTAATTCAAATATTTTTTTCACAAATCCTCCTATAATAAAAGACACTTAAAAAAGTGCCTACTATTTTCTTAAATTTAATTCTTTGATTATCTTACGATATCTTGTAACATCATGTTTTAATAAATAATTTAATAAACTACGACGATGACCAACTTTTTTAAGTAATCCACGACGTGAATGATAATCATGATCGTGTTCTTTTAAATGTTCAGTTAAAGCATTAATTTCATCAGTTAAAATAGCAATTTGAACTTCAATGCTACCTGTATCGTTTGTATCCTTACCAAACTTCTTAACTATTTGTTCTTTTCTTTCTTTTGATAAAGCCATTTTCATTCTCCTTTCTTTATATTCGCTTGTAACCGAGAAAAAAATTGGAGAGGTTTTTAATCTCAGAAACAAGTACTATTTAATAATACACCAAATTTAATAAAATGTAAATAGTTAAATAAACATTTTATATGGTTTTAATTTATTATCGACACTCTTATATAGAGCTAAAACATCTTCATCAATAAATAAAACATATTCTTGATGATAGATATTATCTAATATTTGACCATTACTAATTTTATACTTTAATTTTTCATCAACTTTTACTATATAATAATCTTTTAAAGCTTCTTTAAGATCAATTATTCGATAATTATTATTTTTAATGTCATCTAATTTATAAGCATCATCTATTAAATATTTACCTTGCTTTGTTCTTCTTAAATTCTTCATAGTTCCAACTGTATTTAACTTACTAGCAATATCATTAACTAAACTTCTAATATAAGTTCCTTTACTTACTAAACAAGTAAATTTAATTATTGTTTTATTATCTTTATAATTAATATCGTCTAAAGATATTTTCTTGATTGTCACTAATCTTTTGGGCAAATCGATTTGCTCATTATTTCTTGCATATTCATATAATTTTTTACCATTTACCTTAACAGCAGAATAAATAGGTACTTCTTGATTATAACTACCTAAAAAAGAATTTAATACTTTTACAATTTCTTCTTTAGAAAAATGAGTATTTTCTTTTCTTAAAACATTACCTGTTATATCTAAAGTATCAGTTTTAATACCTAAAATTGCTTCAACTTGATATTCTTTTTCAGTGGCTGTTATTATTTCATTTAATTTAGTAGCTTTACCAATAGTTAAAACTAAAACACCTGTTGCTAAAGGATCTAAAGTACCCGTATGCCCAACTTTTTTCGTATTAAGTATTTTAGATACCTTGTTAACGACATCTCGACTAGTCATGTTTTTTTCTTTATCAATTATTAATAAACCATTAATCATCGCGACCATTTAATAAAATAATTAATCTTAAAAGTTGTAATAAGTTAGAAATCAATCCTGCTACATAAGTCATCGCAGCAGCAAATAAAACTTTACTGACTTGTTCATGTTCATCGTTATCGATTAATCCTAGTTGAATCAACTGTTCTTTAGCTCTTTTAGAAGCATCAAATTCAACTGGTAAAGTAACTAATTGAAAAAGAATAGTTGCTAATAAAACTAAAATGCTTATTTTTAAATAGCCTGTTAACCCAGCAAATATAGAAATAATTAAACCAAAATATCCTAAATAAGAAACCAAGTTAACAAAAGGAACCAAAGCAGATCTAATCCTCATAAAGGTATATCCTTCTTTATCTTGTATTGCATGACCACATTCATGAGCTGCAACACCAACTGAAGAAATAGAATCTTCATGAAATATTGCATGGGATAACCTAATTACTTTGCGTTTAGGATCATAATGATCGGTTAATTCGCCTTGAGTCTCAACAATATGAATATTTTGTAACCCATTAGCATCTAAAATTCTTCTTGCTACCTCTTGACCAGATAATCCTTTTTTAACTTTAATTTCCTTATATTTTTTATAATTACTATTGATATTAATTTGTGCCCATAAAACTATAATAAAACCTAAAATTGCTAAGCCCCAAAATATCATTATATCTTCCATTATCTCACCTCGTATATTGTCCCTTCGCGGGTATCTTTAATTATTATATTTTTTTCTTCTAATTCTTTTCTTATTTTATCAGCTAATTCATAATTTTTATCTTGTTTAGCTAAATTCCTTTTTTCTACTTGTTCTTCAATATAATTAACTAATTCTTGATTAACTTCTTTTGTTTTATCTTTTAATAAATCTAAAGATAACACTTGATCATAAGATTTAATTATTTCTAATTTAGTAGTATTATTAACATTTTCCTTTAAAATATCATAAAGACAAGTTAACATTAGTGAAGTATTTAAATCATTTTCAATGGCTTCTTTAAATTTAGTTTGATAAATGTCGATTACTTTTTTATCAACATCACCATTAGTATTTTCTTTAATTTTTTTTATTTTATTTTTTAATTTAACATAAGTATTATTCGCAATTTCTAAAGCATCATAACTAAAAACTAATTGGTTACGATAATGAGATTGTAAACAAAAGAAACGATAAGTCAAAGGATCATAACCTTTACTTTCTAATAAAGAAACTGTTAAAAATTCACCTTTACTTTTACTCATCTTACCAGTCGCATCGTTTAAATGTTCACCATGTAACCAATAATTACACCATTTATGTCCTAAATAAGCTTCTGATTGCGCTATTTCGTTAGTATGATGGGGAAATATATTATCAACACCACCACAATGTATGTCTAAATGTTCGCCTAAATATTTAATTGATATTCCTGAACATTCAATATGCCAACCAGGATATCCAATTCCCCAAGGACTATCCCAACGCATAGCTTGATTTTCAAACTTACTATCAGTAAACCACAAACCAAAATCATAAGGGTTGCGTTTGTATTTATCTAATTCGACATCATCGCGAGCACCAATAATTAATTCATCTGGATTTTTACCGGATAATTGATAATAGTTTTTCGCCTTAGAAATATCAAAATAAACATTACCATTTGATATATAAGCATAATCTTCTTTTAACAATTTTTTGATCATTTTAATATACATATCAATTTGTTCAGATGCCTTTTCTACAATTGTTGGTCTTTGAATATTTAATTTTTTACAATCATCAAAAAAAGCCTTAGTATAGAAATCAGCAATTTCATAGACCGTCTTGTTTTCTCTAATTGCCCCTTTAATCATTTTATCTTCACCAGTATCTGCATCACTTGACATATGGCCAACATCAGTAATATTCATGCATCTTTTAACTTTATATCCGAGATATTCTAATCCTTTTTCTAATATATCTTCGAAAATATAAGTTCTTAGATTACCAATATGCGCAAAGTGATAAACAGTTGGTCCACAAGTATATAAAGTAACATTATTCTTGTCATAAGGAATAAACTCTTCGATTTTTTTAGTTAAAGTATTATATATCCGCAATTTTAATCACCTATTAATATTATATCATATAAGTAGCTAAATTAACACGAAAAAACGCATTACTGCGTTTTAGTTAAAGTTTTATTTTCTTCTGCTACCGGTTCATCTAAACAGCTTAATGATTCATGATTGATAATACTACCTAGATATTTAGAACCATTAACTACTGCATCTTGACCATTAACACCTTCAGATAAAGTTTTAATATCGATTTGATTTTCACTAGTAATAAATTCACTTGAAGCATATATTACTGAGAACATTGGCCAGTATTGTTCAGATAATAATCCGCCACCACTAGTCATAGAATAGTTAGAATAACTGTTACCGCCAGTTGTAACACTACCAGCACCAGTATAAAATTCAGTAATATACTTAAATGAAGCTTGAAATTCTTCACTAGTCATTTCTTTACTATTTAATTCATTAACTAAATCAGTAAATTCAACATCTAATTCATGAAGTACTGCCTTATCTTCTTCATCGTAAGCCAAATTAGCTAAAGAAATATAAGAACCGTCAATATTACCTAAGGCTAAATTATTGTTATGAGTACCAACGGCAGATGTATAGTTATACATATTTTGAATTTCTTCAATCATATTTAGATCAACGTCACCATATAACTTTTTAATATCTTCTTGATCCAAATAATCGATATTAGTAATAAATAAAGCAGATTTAATAAATGCAGGATCAATATTTAAACCCTTACTTTGATTATCAGCTAAAATATTTTGAACAGTTTCTTCAAAATTTTCAGCAGTTAATTTCTTTTCTTCAACTTCTGGTGTTGGCGTAACATCTTCATCATCAACAGTGTCAACGATTGATTGTGGTTCTTGTGAAGGCTTATTGGTACCTTGACCAATAAGATAACCAACAATGAATCCACCAGCTACTAAGACACCAGTTACTATTTTATATTTATTTTTTTTAAAGAAATCAGCAACATTACTAGATACTTTTAATTTTGATTTTTTTTCTTCAATATCATCGAATGAATCGATTTCTGGTACATCTTCACCGTATTCAAAATCTTCAGCGTCCTCAAACATTTCTTTATCATATTCTTTACGATTTTCTACTTTTCCTAATACTTTGTAAGCATCACATGCTTCCATAAACTTATCTGGATCAGCCTTCTTATTATCACCGTTTGGATGATATTTTTTAGCTAAAGCATAGTAAGCATCTCTTATTTCTTCTTGTGTCGCATCTTCTCTAACACCTAAAACTTTATAATAATTTTTCATACAAATTCCCCCTCTTTTTTTAATTGGCTTATATAATATCACAAAACATTTGTTTTGTCAAATCGTAGTGATATTATAGTAAAAAAAGCATTAATTTATAAGTTTTAACCAATTATTGGCCATTATTATAGCACATTTTTTAATTTTGTCAAATTAAAAAAAATATAAGATTTTTTTTAAAATATCTTGCATAAAATATATAAATATGTTATGATATGAAAGTATTAATTTCACATGGACCCTTAGCTCAGTTGGTTAGAGCATCCGGCTCATAACCGGGCGGTCGAAGGTTCGAGTCCTTCAGGGTCCACCACTTGCGAGTGTGGCGAAATTGGCAGACGCACTAGACTTAGGATCTAGCGCCTTACGGCATGGGGGTTCAAGTCCCTTCACTCGCACCAATATTTGTAATTATTTCACTATAAAATATATTGTTATAATATATGGACTTTGTAAAATTTTGTTAATGCTTTGTGGCGATTCATTAATTTTAAAAGTTTTTAAAGAGTCTTATTTAAAAAAGTTCATTGTAACTTTTTTTTCTTGACTATTATCTTAATATATATATCTTAAATATATTATGAACATCTGAATTTTCAGTCATAAAATAAAAAAACAAAAAGTAACCATCAAGTAACCATCGAAAAATAAAGTCAAAATAAAAGCAATCTAATAAATGTTTATATTATGTATTAAAAATAAACCTGTTTTTGAGGTTTATTTTTGTAACATTTTCAATAGATTAATTTTAAATATATCTTTATCTTGGTTTTCTTTAGAAATCATAACACCTTTATAAGTAGTTAATTCGGATTGATGGCCTTCACCTAAAATACCCTCAGGAGTTATTTTATCAAGCATAACTATTTTTTTATCTTCATAAACCGTATAATGAAGTTTTATATCGCCATGAACTTTTGAAAACATTACATCAGTTGGTAATTTTAACTCATAGCTTTTAGAACAGTTTTGTTCATCAGTTGCAACTACTTCTCCTAGAAATTTTCCTTCTTTAAATGACGGATAAAATGAAAAATATAACTTTTTATAAGCTAACATATTGTATTTTTTTAAAGATCGTTCATATTTTCTAAATTCATTTTCATTAGTATATTCAAATATATATGTATCTTTCATTTTACTCCACCTCGATTCTTCTCTATTCTATTTAATTTTAGCACATATACATTCAAAAGTCAAACAAAAAAGAAGTGATTTACACTCCTCTTTTATTACCAGTCAACTCATAACCAGCTGCTAATAAATTCTTATCATTTTTACTTGTACTCCATTTATAAGTAACACCAGCTTCAGTTAATTGTTTACGTACACGATAACGGTAATATGTTATTTTTTCATAAATAGGCACTTTTCTTGTTTTAGCAACTTTCTCAGTTACTGTTTCAGGAACTGTTACTGTAACAGTATCGTATTTAGTAACATCTTTATAAACATTAACAGTTTTAACACAGTTTGAACCACTTAATTTATAATCACTGCCATAAGTTGAACAAGATAAGTTACCAGAGTTTGTCGTTACATATTTATAACATTTTGTATTAGCTCCTGAACCTTCTTTTGTATATCCAGCAGGACATGAATAAGTAGTAGTTCCTGAGTTATAAGTTCTTGTATATTTTTTATAAGTATATGTCGTTACGTTTTTACAAACATCTGAACAGTCAACTGTAGTTTTATGACTAACATATTCATATTTTGTTGTATTACTTGATGATAAAGCATATTGGGAAGTTACATAACCACGATATGACCAATCACTATAGCCACCAGCAGTAGTATTTTTAATAGCATTGGTATATTGTTTTTGTGAAGTTGTACCACCTTGAGCTGGTTTAGTATCCACAACTTTTGTACCAACCAATACTTGTTCTACCCCATTAGCTACTTGAACAGTTTCAGTTTTATATTCTGTATGATTTTCATAAACATAATATGTTTCAGTTTCATAACGAACTAATTCATTACGTTTATCAATTTCAACTTGTCTTAATTGATTAGAAGTAACTTTATCGGTATCCCATCGAGACCATGGACCCCAATCAGAATATGTATTTTGTGTAATTAAACGATATTCATATTCATATTTTTTACTAACAACAGGTGTTTCCGGTTCACTAGGTTTATTTGGTGTAGTTGGAGTAGATGGTTTAGTAGTTGTTGATTCTTCCTTAATACAAATATCAGAATCACAATAGTCGTAGCATCCCATATAAACAATAATATAATCTTCATAGTCTGAACATGATAATTTAACTTTCATTTGATATTCATCGTTCATTTTAGTAACTTGAACATAAGAACTATCTACATCACAAGTTTTATTATTACTATCTTTAAAAGCTAAAACTAGTTTTTTCTCTAACATTTCATCTAATGTTAAAGTAACTGAATCACCGACATTTTTTGGTAATCTTTCATTAGTAAAATAACCTTGTGCAGCATCACGCATACTTTCGATATTATCAGTAAATAATCGTCCATATAAGCCTTCCAATTGCATAGCAATTTCACTGCTGACTTCATCTTTACCAACAAAATTTTCTTTTAAATAATTCTTAGTTGGAAATAACCAAATCATAATGAAAACAAATAAAATGACTAATAATAATTGTAAAATTATGTCTTTTAAACTAAACGTATTTCTTCTTTCTTCGTACATATAAATTCCCCCTCTTTTTTTTAATTGGCTTATATAATATCACAAAATGGTAAATATGTCAACTTTGTATTCAAATTTACGATATTTTTCCACTTGTCGTGATATATTATAGCATCTTTTTTTATTTTGTCAAATTGATTTTAACAATTGTACAGCCAACATTAAATGGATAGATTTTATATTCCAATACATTTTTATTATGCGCTAATACAAATTGTGTAGTGTCTTTTAAAATACCACTACCTATTCCATGAATAATAACAATAAAATTATTTTTCATCTTCAAGTTATCATTGATAAAATCATTAATTGCAACACGAGCAGTTTGACGATCAAAACCATGTAAGTCTAAAGTTGGTAAATTATTTATAAATATTATTTCATTTAAATTCATTATAAACGGCTTCCATCTCTTCTTTAGTTGGAATTGAATTTCTGGTCCCAATTCTACTTACCGAAATAGCCCCAGCATAATTAGCTAATTTTAAAGCATTAAATGCATCATAACCTCTAGCTAAATAATATGTTAAAGCACCATGAAATATATCACCAGCTCCTGTTGAATCAACAGTTTTTAATTGAACAGATTTAATTATTTCACCTTTATAAAAACAACCCTTATCTTCTAATGTAATAACAACTTCATTATTAAACATTTCATTTAATTTTTGATAGACTTCTTTTAAAGTATCAAAGTTATTATAATCAATTTTTATTCCTGTAACACTTTCTGCAAAATCTTTGGAACAAGCTACCCATTTAACCAATTTACATAAATGAATAATTTCAGGGCGATCTCTTCCGGCATCAATAATAGTTAAAGCTTCAGGATATTTATTTAATACTTCTAAACTTCTCTCATATTCTTGTCCATCAATTAAAATAACATTAGGATTAAAATCTAATTCAAATGGTTTCATTTCTACTTTTTTAGGTTTATAAGCAAAAGTTGTTCTAGAACCATTGGCTTTATTTGCAAGAACAATACTTGACGTAGTATCATAACCATTTCTCAATTCTAAGTAATCTGTATGAACATTAGCTTTTTTAAACTCTTCTTTAATTTTATGTCCATAATAATCATCGCCAACAATACCAGCAAAATAAACATCTGCTCCCCAACAACCAAGAAGATAAGCTGCTGTACTGGCTGGTCCCCCACCACATTCAATTCTTTCTTGAATTCTATTTTTTGTGTTTTCAATCGGAAACTCATCTAATGGAAGTGTTATATCATATGTAGCATGTCCTAAACATAATATTTTCATTTATCATCACCAATTATATCTTATCATTTTTGTCAATTGATTTCAATAATTTTATTTAAATTTATAGTAATTTAAAACCTGTCGTTTTATTCGACAGGTTCATTATTCTGAACTTCAGGATCTTCTGGAATAATTGAATCAATTGGATCTTCTGGAACAACAGGATCTTCTGTTTCAACAGGTGGTTCGATTGGTTCTTCTGGAATTTCCTCATCAGGGATGTCATCACTTATATCTTGTAAAACTGTTAAAGTTCTACTAGCAGTTATTGCATTACCATCACTATCAGTAACTGTATAAGTGATTGTATAATTACCAATTTCTAAAACTGATGTGTCAGTTATATCAGTAGTAACAACAGGAGATAAATATAATAATTCATCTTCAATATCTCTAACCGTTACCCCAGTCATTAAATCATAACTTTGTCCCTGATAAATTGTAATTGTATCACTATCAAAACTAATTGTCGGAATTGTCCCAATAATTGTTGGTTCTTCCGGTTCTGGCTCAGGCTCTGGTTCAGGTTCAGGAGTGGGGGTTGGTTCAACATAAACCGGATCATTTATATCAGTAGCTTCCTTATCATAACTACTTTCCAATATTTCGCCAGCAATAACTCTATCGATCAAGTTTTGAGCTTCAGTCACTGTTTCTTCATCAGGTATCATAACATAAGCTTTACTATTTGGATAAGAATAAGTATATTCACTTCCATCTCCACCATCTAAATTATAACTTGTAATATTCCAACTTGCCATATCATTTAATTGCATTTTAATTAATTTTTGTATATCATTATCAGACATATTAGTTTGAAAAGAATCTTTCAATGAATTTAATATTTTACTATAACCAGTTATAATTGCTGGACTAGTAGCTTTTCTTATAATACCATCAATTACGGCTTGCTGATTGATACCTCTAGCCCGATCGCCACCTGGTAGACGCTTTCTTTCTCTTGAGAAAGCTAAAGCTTGCTTACCATTCATATGATTATAACCTTCACTAAAGTAATAAGTTCCACCTGTAGCCTTAGAAGATGTAAAACTATATTTCGAATATACATCAACGCCACCTAAAGCATCGACAATTTTTTCTAATGAAGAAAAATTAACTCTTACATAATAATTAATATCTGCATCTAACAAATCTTCTAGGGTTCCGACCGAAGTTTCAATACCATAAATACCAGCATGCGTTAATTTATCTTTATAACCAGTAGTACCTCTTAATTGAACATAATAATCACGAGGTGCAGAAATTAATAATACTTGTTTAGTTTTAGGATTAATAGTTGCTACCATATTAACATCACTTCTTGAAACAGTAGCAATACTTCCATAAGAATCAATACCACTTATATAAATGGTAAATGGCTGATTGGTAACATCCGCTTCTTTAGCTATTTCAATTTCTGTTTTAATATTAATTGTATATAAAGTTCTAAATAATCCTTCATAATCTTCATGTTGTTCATATATGATTGACATAGAAGATTCTTCAATTAAGACTGAATCTAATTCTTGATTAATTAAATCTTCAAACATAGTAACTGTATCATCATATTTAATGTTTTCAATAGTTATCTCTTCGTTTAACTTATTTAAAGCTTCATTAATATTTGATAATTCGTTTGAAGTATAACCAATGTTAGATAAGTCTGTTAATTCTTGAAAACTACTATCTTCTAATACTAAAACTAAATAGTTTTCTTCTTTATATTTATTATCACCAAATCCACCAAAGAAACCTAAAGTCAAATTAAGATAATAAAAAATAATAACCATTATTATAACTAATAATCCACTTAAAACATAACCAGCAATCTTTCTTTTTTTGTTTTTACCTCTTTTTGTTTTAAAAACAAGTAAGAAAAATACTCCTATTAGCCATACTAATAATATTATTATAATTAAAATTAAATATTTTAAAGGTATAATATTAGAATATATTAGAAAAGTTGTAAACAATACAACTAATAATGATATAATTGTAAATAAAATTTTATTAAAATTTAATTTTCTCATTAATCTCACCACTTGTAACATTATATCATATTTTTAACTTATTTTTATGAATTATTCCAATTTTGACAATAAATAGACAACTATTATAAAATCACACCTTGCCGAAATATAGGGCAAGGTGTGATTCCATTGTTCGAAGTTTATATATTTGTTTTATTATTAGCTCATTGCAATTCATATGGTGATTCAGCAGTACCTTCACCTCCTGTGAAGGTTAGGGCTGAAGTCCCTGACTTCAGGTAGATAACTGCACGAGCGCCGAACGTAAACGCCGGATTGTAGTTGCTCAAGCTGCCACCGTTGCCGACGCTACGCACGTCAGACAAAATATAACGATTCATTGTCCAATAAATACTTGATACGGTGGGATTTTCGATTGTGGCTACATTCACAAATCTTTTGGTACTTGATGTAGATAAATCAATGTCATTCCCACTAAACATCTCGCCTACAGTTGGTAATCCGACGTTAGCTGATAACGTTTCATCTTGGACATCTTTATAATTTGCACCATTTGGATAATCACCAATATAGAATGTTTTATTCCCTGTATAACGATAATCACTTGATATATTATTAGCAAATGTATTTAATGGAGTATATATTGTATGACTTGTTGTGATTGTTGTAGTATCGCCATATGTACTTGTTGTTGGAAGTAATCCATTTAATATTACTTTAATGCTATCACTATCTTTACTTACTACCCTAAAGGTACATTTATTATCATCACCACAGGCATTATCACTTCCACTATATGGCACATTGATATATTCGCCCACTTGAATATCACTAGTATTTGTCGCTTTATTTCCTGCTTCATAATTTGACTCTAGAGTACCATTACCTCCGGTAATGGTTATATTAGAAATCTTTATAACTGCACGAGCGCCGTGCGTAGTCGTCGGATTGCTGCTGCTCATGTTGCCATTGCTGTCGACGTCACGCACGTTAGACGAACTAGAACGATTCCCTAACCAATACACATCTTTTATATCTAAATATGAATCAGCTCCACCTGCTCTTGTATATTGGTCTTCATCTAATAACCCAACCTTCCCAGTTGTTGTTATTTCATCAACATCGGTATAGATTCCAATGTTAAAGGTGTTACTAACAATACTGTTTTGTACACTACTATCTAAACTATTATAAAAATATTCGTTTAACCATGTATTTATATAACTTGCTTCATATGCTTTTTTAGTTTTCCATACAGCACTAGCCGGTTGAATAGCTGTTAATGGTTGTTGGGAAATAAGCAATAAAGTATCATCATCTGTATCTATTTCTATTACTCTCCATTGATGTCCTCCATACCATAGGAAATTATTTGCAACTTCTTCATTTGTCCCTTTATAGTAATAGATATTAGGATTTGTCTCATCTTGCACTAATCCGGTTGTACTATCAGGATTATATTGACTCAATAATATTCCAGTTAGGGTTTTTGAAACAACAGTTATTGTTTTAGAAGCAGTTGTTTTCTTTCCATTTCCTCCTGTTGCCGTACAACTTACTGTTCTTGTTCCTGCTACTAAACTGCTTGTATTTGTTGGTGTACATGAAATACTTCCTCCACTTATTCCATAACTTACTGTAAAATAATTACTTACTACATTACTATCTCCTTCTGTTATTTCAACTGTTCCACTTTTAGCTGTTAATGTAGGTGCATTCTTATCTACTTTAATTGTATAAGTTCTTGTTGCTATATTTCCTGCTTTATCTGTCGTTGTTATTGTAACTGTTCTTCCTGTGGTATTTGTAGTAATACTTGTTATATTACTTGTGGTATTATTATGTCCTGATAAACTATCACTTCCATTTGCTACATTAACACTAACATTGGTTGTATACCAACTATTACTTCCTAATGTTCCTGTGAATGTTGCTGTCCCTGCTATTGGCGCTGTTTTATCTAAATTATATGTATTACTACATACCTTTGTTGTTTTATTATTATTATCAGTCACTTCAACACATGCCCGGTTACTTCCTTCTACTGAAATATAGAAATCTTTAGTGTTACCAGTAAAACTTGCATTCGGTATACATTCACTACTACTGTTACTAGTACAACTTTTTGCACTTCTTATTCCACTTCCACTATTATCAGTAATTGTTGCTCTTACATAAAAGTTATTTTTAGCCCAGTTATTACTATTTATAGTACTGCTATCTACTAAATTAAATACGATTGTTGGGGCATTCGCATCGACAATAATATTTCTTACTACTTCTCTTACATTACCAGCCATATCTTGCACTTTATATGTTACTCGTTTCGTTCCTATTACTGATGTATCAATCGTTGATGGTATGATTGATATTGTTCCATCAATTCCTGATAAGACATCATCATATGTTACTCCACTACTTAAATTTACTGTTTCATTACGATTGACTATTAAATCGCCAACATTATTTATCGTTGGTAAAGTTTTATCTAATTTAAAACTTTGACATAATGTGTCGCTACTTCCTAAACTATTAGTAGTTAATGCACATATATAATT
>CALVVR010000019.1 GCA_944363915.1 uncultured Bacilli bacterium
TGAATTGAAAATGATATTAATAAAGAACTAGGAACAATTTCCATATTAAATGTTGTTACGGCAATATAAAAAGCTGGTACTAAAATAGCAATAAAGAATGCAATATATCTTAAAATTCTTGTAAAAGATGCATTAAATGGTTTTGTATAATAGTCTTCAGGTGATTTGAAAAAATCAGCAAATACGGTAGGAAGTAATAAAACGTATGGTGTGTTTTCTACGATGATTGCTATTTTACCATCTAATAGTCCCATTGCTGTTAGATCAGGTCTTTCTGTAGATATTACTCTTGGTAAAAAAGATTTTTGATTATCGGTTAATAATTCTTTTATATAATTAGAATCGATAATTCCGTCAATATCGATTTTTTCTAATTTTTTCTTTAATAATTGTACTTTTTCTTCATCGACAATATCTTTAATATAACTAATTACAACTTTGGTTTTTGTTCTTCTCCCGACTTTTGTTTCTTCAAAATAAAGATTTGGATCTTTAATTCTTTTTCTAATTAAACCTATATTAGCTAGAATATTTTCAATAAAGCAATCTTTAGGTCCTTTTAAAACAGGTTCACTAGTTGCTTCAGTAATGCTTCTATCTAATAAAGCTTTAGTTTCTAAAGCAATAGCTTTATTATATCCATCGATAAAAACACAAGTGAAACCGCTTGCTAAATGATAGAAAATGTCATCATAGGTATCGATTATTTTAACCTTACTATTAGGAATTGTATTATTAATACTATCGAATAAATTTTCAAATAAATTTTTTTTACTTCTAACGCTAATACTTAAACTTTTGCCTAAAAAATTACTAATTTTGTCATCGTTAGCAACACTTTCTAAAAACATAAAAGCCACTTTTTGATTGTGAATGTTAAAATATCGAACATTAATATCAGTACTATTACCATTCATTGTTTTAATATAACTAATTATCTTATCTAAATTTTTATCCATAAATTCACCTACTTTTTAATTATTATGGGTAATTTTTATAAATTTAATACATTTTTAAGCTATCGATGATATAATAAATTAAAAGAGGAATAACTATGGATTTAATGAACAAGATTTTTAATATAAAAGGAATTGATTATGAAGAATGTATAAAAAAAGCAATTCAAAAAACTAAACTAGAGTTAAAAGATTTAGATGAAGAGAGAATGTGCTTTATTTATAGTAGTTATTTATATCAAAATTTATTAGAACATCATTTATTAGCGCATATAATCGATACAAAAGATTTAGGTTTTTCCTTTTCTCATCGTTTTGTTTTAGCCTATGATGGAATAAATTATTATTTATTAGATTTAACTTATAAACAATTTTTAAATAAAGATGCCAAGTTTTTAAAACTATTGACTAATGGTTATCAAAAAATAACTAATCAAGAATTTAATTATTATTTAAAAAATGTTTTACCAAATGAATTTGTTATGAATGATTTAGATAATACTTTTATTTGCTCTGATAAAAAAAGATAGATTGGATTAAGTGTTAAGGAGTGAATTTAAAATGCGCATAATTTTAAAAATCGGTTACTTTATTTTGTTTTTTGTTTTGATTTTAATGTTATATTTAGAATACCATAACTATAAAATCTTAAATTATGAAATTGATACAAATAATTATATTGATCAAATAGAAAAGTTAAAAAATAATATCGAAATTATTGACAATTATAATATTGCTGATTACGAATTAATGACTACCATAAATAGATGTCGAAATATTATAAAATATAAAGAGATATTAGAGCAAGAATTTATTGATATTGCAGATATTTATTATATTAATCAAAATAGTGCTGGTGGAAGGTGTAATGGTATAGATTATAATTATGAAAGTGTCAGTTTATATCAACATATAAATTTATATAATGACAAAAGTATTGAAGAATCTTTTGAAAAAGTTTTAACCAAAGAAGTAAATATAACCTCAGCTTTTATCGAGATGGTGGAGGAAAGTTATAATGAACAAGTTTAATTTAATATTAAATTTTATAGTTGTTATTGGCTTATTTATAGTCGACGGTTTTACTGGTAGTATTTTAGGATTATTTTCAGTTACTTTACTTTTATTATTTCCTAAAATTAGGGGAATTTTGTTAGATAAAGATATTAATTCTAACTTAATGTATGAAATATTAGAATTTTTAATAAATTTATATTTATTAGTTATCATTGGCCGAGCACTATTTGAACATTCATTAAATTTCAATGATTTTAAAGTCTTTACTTACTCTTATATGATTGTTCGATTATTATTAATAAATTTAATCTTATTATTATTAAATTTATTGTTATTTAAAAGTAATAATATAAAAAAGAAAATTATAATCGATGACATTAATTTTAGCTACATATTTCTTTTCTTCTCGATTTTCGGTATGTATTTTTCGCTTACTAAATATTCTAATTTTAGTACAATTGTTAAAATAATTCTTTGTGGTTTAAGTGTATATTTTTGTTTTAAATTAATCGATGATTTAAAACATAAGGAAAGTGGTTTATATTTTGCGTTGATGATAGCAATTTTAGGAGTGTTATTGAGTAATGAATTATTAATATTAGCCTTTATGAGAACTTTTGCAGTAACTTATAATCGAGATAAAATAGTTTTTAATAAATAAAAAAATTGTCGAATAAAAAAGATAATATTAGAAAAATTTTCTAATATTTTTTATTAGGTGATTATTTATGGGACTAACGGATAATGAAGTAATTGAATCAAGAAAGAAATTTGGCGCTAATGTAATAAATTCGAGTAAGAAAAATAGTTTTATAAAACAATATATTGCGACTTTAGGTGACCCAATTATTAGAATTTTATTGATTGCTTTAGGAATTAAAACAGTTTTTTTAATTCAAAGTTTTGATTGGTATGAAACAGTTGGTATAGTTATAGCAATATTTTTGGCTTCATTTATTTCAACAGTTAGTGAATATGGAAGCGAGAAAGCTTTTGAGAAATTACAAGAAGAGTCTTCTAAAATAAAATGTCGAGTTAAAAGAAATAATAAAATTGAAGAAGTTGATATTGAAGAAGTTGTAGTTGGGGATATTGTTTTGTTAGAATCGGGAGATCGAATACCGGCTGATGGTGAGATTATCGAGGGAGAAATAAGTGTTGATGAATCTAGTTTGACTGGAGAAACTAAAGAAATTTATAAAAATATTGAAGAAAAAGTAGTATATCGAGGAACAATCGTTTATTCAAAACAAGCTACGATGATTGTTACTAAGGTTGGTGATAATACTTTTTATGGCGCCATTTCTAAAGAATTACAACAAGAACAACCCGAAAGTCCACTTAAACTAAGACTAAGAAAATTAGCGCAAATAATTAGTAAAATTGGCTATGTTGGAGCTTTTTTAGTATTCATTTCTTATTTGTTTTCGGTTATTTTTATTAAAAATAATTTTGATTTAAATTTAATTAAAGAAACCGTTACTAATTTTCCTATTATCAGTGGTCATATTTTATACGCTTTAACTTTATGTGTAACTGTAATAGTTGTAGCTGTTCCAGAAGGACTGCCGATGATGATTACATTAGTTTTATCTTCAAATGTTAAAAGGATGCTTAAAAATAATGTTTTAGTTAGAAAATTAACAGGTATAGAAACAGCTGGAAGTATTAATATTTTATTTAGTGATAAGACAGGGACCATTACGAAAGGTAATTTAGAAGTTACATATTTTTTAGATAGTGATTTAAAAAAATATGATAGTTTTGATAAAATCGGAAATAATTTAAGGGAAATTGCCTTGATTTCATTAGTATATAATAATGTTAGTAGTTATGATAAAGACAAAATAATTGGTGGTAATGTTACCGATCGGGCTATTTTAAAATTTACCAATATAAAAGATAAGAGTCAATATCCTATTATTGATTCGGTGCCTTTTGATAGTAAAAATAAATATTCTAGTACAACAATAAAATATAAAAATGAAAATATTTATCTAATAAAAGGTGCGCCTGAAGTTATTTTAAAGCAATGTGAATTTTATTTTGATAATGATGGTAATAAAAAATTTTTGCGAAAAAAATTAATTATTGAAGAGAATTTAAAAAAATTAACTAAAGAAGGGAATCGTATTATAGCTTTTGCTTCTTCTAAAGAACAAGCTAAAAATTTAACTTTAGTTGGTTTTGTATTAATAAAAGATGAAATTAGAAAAGAAGCTTTTGAAGGGATTGATTTAGTAAAAAAAGCTTCGATTCAAACGGTAATGGTAACTGGTGATAATAAATTAACAGCCTTAGCAATAGCTAAAGAAGTTGGTTTATATAAAGATGGTGATTTGATTTTAACTAGTGATGAAATGAAAAATATGTCCGATGAAAAATTAAAAGAAGTATTACCAAAATTAAGAGTAGTTGCTAGGGCAATTCCTCAAGATAAAAGTCGTTTAGTTAGAATTAGTCAAGAATTAGATTTAGTAGTTGGTATGACTGGTGATGGGGTAAATGATGCGCCAGCTTTAAAAAGAGCGGATGTTGGTTTTGCTTTTGGTTCAGGTACTGAAGTGGCTAAAGAAGCAAGTGAAATTGTTATTTTAGATAATAATTTTTTATCGATAGCTAAAGCTATTTTGTTTGGAAGAACGATTTTTAAAAGTATTCGTAAATTTATTATTTTTCAATTAACGGTTAATATTTGTGCGGTAAGTTTATCAATAATTGGTCCATTTATTGGTGTAGATACACCAGTTACTGTTATTCAAATGCTATGGATAAATATGGTGATGGATACTTTAGCTGCTTTGGCATTTTCCTTTGAGGCTCCTTTAAAAGAATATATGGAAGAAAAGCCTAAAAAAAGAGATGAACCGATTATTAATCAATATATGAAAGATGAAATACTTTTTACTGGTACTTATTCTACTTTAATTTGTATTTTATTTTTAAAATTACCTTTTTTTCATCATTTATTTAGAAATGGTGAACAATATATTTTAACAGCTTTCTTTGGCTTATTTATTTTTATTAGTATTTTCAATAGCTTTAATGCAAGAACACATCGTCTTAATTTATTATCGCATTTAAGTCAAAATAAAGCTTTTATTTTTATTATTAGTTTTATTTTTATAGTTCAAATTTTACTAATTTATTTCGGTGGTGAATTATTTAGAACATCCGGTCTTACATTTATTGAATTCCAAATTATGTTTTTACTTAGTTTTACTGTTGTTCCAGTTGATTTTTTAAGAAAAATATATTTAAGGAAAAAAGGAATTATTGGTGGAGTTTGAAAAAACAGAAATTAATTTTTCTGTTTTTTGTCAAAATTTATTTAAAATATTCGTTAAATTAAAAGTGTTGTTTCATCAATAAACTTATAATCATAATACTTTAATAATCTTACTAGTTTAAATAATGCTTCATCTTTGGCTTTAGCTTCTAACATAATATCTAAATCAATATTTAATTGTTTTATTTTGTTTAAAAAATTGACGAAATCTTCAACATTAATATAATCATGATGAGAACGGAATTCTTTTTTTGTTTTATTTTTAGGTGAGGAAAAATGAATTTTGGGATTACAATCCCAAGTACTAAAAATTGCATTTAGATAATTATCAATTTCAGTACCGTTATTATTACAAATATGATGATGATAATCTAAAACAAAAGGAATGTTTAATTTTTTACATAAGTTTATGCAATCTATAATATTGTAAATTTTATCATCATTTTCTATAGCAATACATTTTTGAATATAATTAGGTAATTTATAAAAATTATGAATAAATCTTTTAATACTATTTTCTTTACCAAAGACATTACTACCAATATGTAAAATAATAATTTTGTTTTTAATATTTAAGGCTTCTAATATTTTATAATGATATTCTAAAATTTGAAAAGTGTTATCTAACACTTCTTTTTTGGTACTGTTTAAAACACAAAATTGATCAGGATGGACATCAACGCGCATTTTACTATTATTTATTTTATCACCTATTTTTTGATATTGTTTTTTATATTTTAAAATATAGTCAAAAACGACATCACTTTTGGTAGCTAAGGGAATTAAATTTGAAGTCAAACGATAAAAATGAATATTGTTTTTAATATTATAGTCGATAATTTTTTCTAAATTATTTAAGTTTTCCACAATAATTTCGTCAATTTTATTAAAGTTATCATCCTTTTTAAAATTAGTATAAGTAATTGTTTTGGAGCAAGTTAATTCCAAAGTTTTTGAAATAGATACATAACCTAATCTAATTTTCATAATCTCACCACTTATATTATGGATTTTTAAAAATTAAATATGTAAATTTTAATAATTAGATTAAAATATGATATAATTTTCCTAGAAAGAAGGTTGTTTTTTTGAAGAAGTATATTTGTCCAATTTGTGGATATGTTTATGATGAAACAAAAGAAGGAGTCAAATTTGATGATTTACCTGATGATTGGAAATGTCCTTTGTGTGGTGCTCCTAAAAAATTATTTAAAGCTGAAGCAATCGAAGTAATTGTTTCGGAAGATATGGAAGAAGAGACATTAAGAGAAATGAATTATGCTGAGATAAGTGCTTTATGTAGTAGTTTGGCTCGTGGGTGTGAAAAACAATACTTAGAAGAAGAGTCTAAATTGTTTACTAAATTAGCCAATTATTATAAAAACAAATCTAAAATTAAAGAATCTGTAAGTTTTGAAGAATTGATTTCTAAAATTGATAAGGATTTAGAAATTAATTATCAACAAGCACGAAATATAGCTAGCGAAAAAGAAGATCGTGGTGCTTTGAGAGTTATTACTTGGGGTGAAAAGGTAACGATGATTTTAAAATCATTATTGAGTCAATATAAAGATGATAAAGAATTTATCAAGAATACAAAAGTTTATGTATGCGATATCTGTGGTTTTATTTATATTGGTGATGAGAAACCTGAAATTTGTCCTGTTTGTAAAGTTCCTAGTTTTAAGTTGTTTGAAATTGAAAGGGGTGCATAAAATGAATAAAATAAGAGCAGTAAGAAATTTAAGAATTTGTAGTAAAGATTGCTTATGCCTTTATGTATGTCCTACTGGAGCAACTGATACAGAAACAGGTCAAATAGATTTTTCTAAATGTATTGGTTGTGGTGCTTGTAGCAAGGCATGCCCTTCTGGTGCAATTTCAATGGTACCTTATCAATATCCCAAACAACAACTTAAAGATGAACTAGTTATTGCAAAATTAAATAAGTTAATTCAAAGTAAAGCCGAACAGGAACAAATGGCTGAGCATATTTATAATAGTAGTAATAATAACATAGAAAAACAATTAGCTAAAGCGTTTATTAGGGCTAATAGATTAATGTCTGAAGATTTATATCGTGAATCTGGATTTATGTTGCCACAAAGTAAAAATACTAAGGATTTTCTAGAAAGTTTGTTGGAACAAGCTAACGAAGAAATTTTAAAAAAAGATATAGAAAAATTAATTAAGTTATTGGATTTTAATGAATAATATTTAAACATAATCGACATGATTGAAAAAGATTATGTTTTTTTATAGTTTTTAAATTTTATCGACAATAAAATGTACTTTTTTATGAAAAAATCTTTTCAAATTTTAATAAAAATGGTATTATTAAGATAATGGGAGGGTAATATGGTAGCAAAGAATGTTGTTGTAAAAAAAGAAACAGGTCTTCATGCAAGACCAGGAAGTGAAGTTGTCGATTTGGCAATGAAATTTCAATCAGATATAAATTTAAAAAAAGGAGATAAAGTAATCAATGCTAAAGAAGTGCTAGAAATTTTATCTGCCGATATTAATTTTAATGACGAAATAACTATTGAAGCAAATGGTGTCGATGAAGAGGAAGCTGTTAAAGCGTTGGAAGAGTATATAGGAAGTTAATATGAAATTATTAGGAATTAAAGTTGGGAATGGTTTGGGATTAGGCAAGTGTTTGTTTGTCGATACCCAACTACCAAATATTAATCAAGGATCAGCTACTGATTTAAATGAAGAAATAACTAAAGTAAATGATGCAATCGATAAATCTATTAAAGATTATGAAGATATTATTGCTTCATTAGATGATGAAGATTTAAAATCATTAACTGAATTTAATAAGAATGTTTTAATTTCGCCAAGTATTAAAAAAGAAATGGAAAACATTATTAATGATAAAAAATGTTATGGTGACCTTGCAATCGATGTTTATTTCAATAATAAAATTAAACAATTAGAATCTTTAGATAATAATTACTTGAAAGAAAGAGCGAAAGATGTTAAAGACATAAGACATAAAGTGTTATCTAAATATTATAATGTAGTTGAATTTAATCCAGATAATTTAAAAGAAGATGTAGTTTTAGTTTCACGAGAGATGACAGCGAATGTTTTATTAACTGATAATTTAAAATATGTTAAAGGTATTGTTTCTGAATTAGGTGGTAAAACAAGTCATATTGGTATTTTAACGACATCTTTAGGAATACCTTCGGTATTTGGAATTGATGTTAAAAATTTAAAAAATGATGAGTTTATTTTTATTGATGGAAATAAAGGTTTTATTGAGACTGAATTAACTGAAAATAGAATAAACGAAATTAAAGAAAAAATAACTAGTGAGTTAGAATTAGCCAAAGAGTTAGACGATATCAAAGAAGCTAGAACGACTGATGGTTATTTGTTTGAAGTAAGTGCTAATACAGGAGATTTAACAGAGCTAGAAAGAATAAGTGAAATTCCTTTAGATGGGATTGGACTTTTTAGAACAGAATTTTTATATTTAAATAAAACAACCCCACCAACAGAAGATTATTTATTTGAAGTTTATAAGAGTTTTGCTAGCAAATTAAATGGTAAACAAATGATTATTAGAACGCTTGATATCGGTGGTGATAAGAAATGTCCTTATATTGAAATAGGGAATGAAACTAACCCATTTTTAGGATATCGCGCTATTAGATATTGCTTAGATCACAAAGATTTCTTTAAAACATCTTTAAAAGCAATTTTAAGAGCAAGTTCATTTGGCAATATTACAATTATGTATCCGATGATTTCTTCAATTGAAGAAATAAGACAAGCTAATTTAATTTTAGAAGAAGCTAAACAAGAATTAAAAAATGACAACGTTAGTTTTAATGAAAACATCAAAGTTGGGGTAATGATTGAAATACCTGCGGTGGCAGCTATGGCTGACATGGTAATAGAAGAAGTTGATTTTTTCAGTATCGGAACAAATGATTTGGTTCAATACTCGACAGCTGTTGACCGAGGTAATACCAAAATTAGTAAGTTATATGCATGGTTTAATCCAGGAGTGATTAGATTAATTAAAAATACCATTGATGCAACTAAAAATTATGATAATAAATTTGTTGGAATGTGTGGTGAAATGGCAGCAGATCCATTAGGAATAATTTTATTAGTTGGCTTGGGATTAGACGAATTTAGCGTTAATATTAATACTGTTAAAAAAACTAAAAAATATATTTCATTACTTGATAAAAAGGAAACAGAAGAATTTGTTAAATCTTTATTAAGTTTAAAAACAGTTAAAGAAATAGAAGACAGATTAAGTAAATTTGCCGAAGAAAAATATGGAAAATTTTATTAGGAGGAATTTATGGCAAAAAATAATATTTTATTAACAAGAATTGATAATAGGTTGATTCATGGACAAGTTGTTTGTAACTGGGCGGGAACAGTTGGCGCTAACTTGATTGTTGTTGTCGATGATGAAACAGCTAATAGTAGTACTGAAAAAAGTATCATGCAATTAGCCGCATCATCATTAGGTTTCGACTCAAGATTTTTCACTGTTCAACATACTATCGATGTTATTGATAAGGCTAGTGATAGTCAAAAGATATTGTTAGTGTGTAAAACGCCATCAGTTTTAAGAAAATTAATCGAAGGAGGTGTGGAGATTAAAACCGTAAATATCGGAAATATGCATTTTTCAGAAGGCAAGAAAAAGATTTCTGATAAAGTTTACGTAGATGACAAGGATTTAGAAGATTTAAATTTCATTAAAAGTAAGGTTGATGAAATTTATATTCAGGATACACCTGATTTTAAAAAAGAAGAATTTTAGGAGGAGTTTATGGAAGTTACTTTACTGATGGGTATTATTATTACCCTAATTGCAATGGTTGTAGCTTTAGATAGTTCTTTGGAAGGATTCTTTATCTTCCGTCCTATCATTGTCTGCCCATTAATTGGTTTAGCAGTTGGTGATCTAGAAACGGGATTATTAGCTGCTGGTATTGTCGAGCTTGCATTTGCTGGTATTACAGCTGTTGGAGGAGTTGTTCCACCTGATGCAGTTATGACAAGTATTATGACAGTTGTTTTAGCTAAAACTACTGGTCAACCAGTTGCTGCGGCTTTTGCTTTAGCAGTGCCATTTGGCTTATTAGCTCAATTCTTAGGAAATATCAAATCAACATTACTTTCTTTATTCAATAAGAAAGCTGATCGTTATGCTAAAGAATGTAATTTAGGTGGAATTATGAGATTATGTATCTTTGGCATGACATTAACAGTTGTACTTTATGGTGTTTTAACATTCTTATCTGTTTATGTTGCTCAAGATGCTTTAGTAGAATTAGTTAACATGATGCCAGAATGGTTAACTCATGGATTCTCTGTAGCTGGTGGTTTATTACCTGCAATCGGATTTGCAATGTTATTAAGAGTTACATTAAAAGCAAAATATGTTCCTTATTTATTAGCCGGATTCTTATTTGCAACATTTATTCCAATTGACAACATTTTGCCAGTTGCGATTATGGGATTAGCATTTGCACTTTTAGAGTATTATCGTGTTAATAGTACTAAGGGAGGTGAAACTAATGAAGGCATCTAATAAAGAGAAAAAATACAAAAAGGTTAGTAAAATGGATATTACTGCTTTAGGATATCGTTCTTTACTTAATCAAGCAATATTCAATTATGAAAGAATGCAAAACATTGGTTTTACCGCTACTTTAGCACCTTGTCTTAAGAAAATCTATAAAAATGACAAGAAAAAATTGGCAGAAGTTACTGAAGATAATCTAGAATTTATCAATACACATAATGTTTTAGTTCCATTTTTGGAAGGTTTAATGATTTCTTTATATGAAGGTGGAGAAGATCCAGAAACTGTTAAGAAAATTAAAATTTCTTTATTTGGACCTTTAGCTGGTATTGGTGATGCGATTTTCTGGTTTACAGTTATGCCTATTATGTCAGGTATCTGTGCTTCATTAGCTAGTGAAGGAAATGTTTTAGGACCTATTTTATATTTCTTGGTTTTCTTAGCCGTATTCTTATTAAGATTCCCACTTGCTCATATGGGATATAATGCAGGTGTTAGTGCTTTGGATAAGATTCAAGCTAATACAGAAAAAGTAGGTAATGCTGCATCTATTTTAGGTGTAACTATTCTAGGTGGTTTAATTGCTAGTTATGTATCTATTACTTTATTACCACAAATTGAAATTAGTGATGGTACATTCATTAGTTTACAAACTGACTTAGTTGATAAGATTATTCCTAACTTATTACCATTTGCCTTCACATTCTTAATTTACTTCTTACTTAAAAAGAAAGTTAATCCAACTGTATTAATTCTATCTACTTTAGTTGTTGCTGTTTTATTAGCATTCCTTGGAATTTTATAATGAATTATTTAGTAATAACAGGCCATGGCAATTATGCTAGCGGTGTTAAAAGTGCATTAGAATTAATAATTGGACATAGAGATAATGTTTTAGCTTTTGATTTTTTGAAAGAAGAAAGTGAAGAACAATTTAGCTTAAAATTCAAAGATTTAGATAAAAATAACAATTACTTGTTTGCTTGTGATTTAATGGGTGGGACTCCTTATAAAGTAGTTTCTCGTCTTGATTTAACTAAAGAAATTTTGATTGGAACTAATTTAGGAGGTATGCTGGATACAGTTTTAAAGATAGATAAATTATCTTTAAATGAGTTAGCAGATAACTTAAAAGAGGCAAGTTTAAAAAGTGTTGTTAATATTAAAGATTTGAAAGTTGTAGAAAAGGAAGTAACCGATGGCATTTAAAAACTATATATTTGATATTGATGGAACTTTATTAGATACTTATTCAGTTGCTTATAAGGCTAAAGAAAAAGTTTTAAAAGAATATAATATTCCTTTTGATAAGAAAATGTTTGATTTGGGTTTTGCTTCAACTTCTGAAAAATCATTAGAATTATTAGGCGTTGACTTAAATACTCCTTTAGGTCAAGAAATATTAAAAGAAGAAAGTGTGTATTATAATGAGTTTTCAAAAGATATTAAAGTGTTTGATGGTGCTATAGAGGTTATTAAATATTTAAAAGATAATCATGCTGGCCTAGCAATTGTTACCGCAAGAAACAAAGATGAAGTTTATACTGAACCTAAATTAGCTGAATTATTACCATATTTTGATTATGTAATTACCGTTAGTGATGTTAAAAATCCTAAACCTGATAAAGAAAGTTTAGAAGTATTATTTAAATTATCTAATTGGGAAAAGGATGAATCAATTTTTATTGGTGATAGTGATAATGATAGTAAATGTGCTAAAAGCTTTGGTATAAAATTTGGTCTTGCTGGTTGGGGTGCAGTTGATGAAGTAACAAATGATTATTGTTTTGAAAGTTTGAAAGATTTAAAAAAGTTGACTTAATTGTCAGCTTTTAAATTTGTCATTTTTATGATATTATCGATAATTAAGTTGAAAAAACTCACAAGGCGTGAGTTTTTAAATTGTATCAATATGTTCTAAAACTTTATGGAAATCAGGATTATTACCTCTTAAAACTGATAATTCATTAGTGAATAATTGAAGGATGATTGCTGAAGTAAAGATTGCATATTTATCATCAATATTGTAGTAGATAGCATTATTAGCTTCATTAGCAATTTCTTGATTGTTTGTGAAAGCAATTGTTTTTACATTTAAAGTTTTTAAATCTTTAATCGTTTTCAAAATATTATCATTAGTTACTTTATCGATACCAAATAGGATGGTAGGTGTTTTTTCGTTTGCCATAACAATAGGTCCATGATAGAATTCACTACATGGATAAGCGTGAACTGGATAATGAGAAGTTTCTTTAATTTTTAAAGCTAATTCCATAGCTAGTGATAAATCTTTACCTCTTGCCATAACTAAAGTATTTTCGGCATTCTTTAAAACTGGTGCTAAAGTTTTAATTTCTTCATAGTGATTAAATCCTTCGTTTAAGGCGTTAATTACTTTATTACTTTCTAAATTTAAATCTTCATGTCCAGTTAATTCATGGATTAAAGCAATTAATAAATATAATGATGAAGTGTATGTTTTAGTAGCAGCGTATGATTTGGCTTCATCGACGTCATTCCATAAATTATATTTACATTCATTAGCGATAATAGAACCTTTAGTATTGGTAATACCAACGGTTAATGCATTACATTTATTAGCTTTTTCGACAACTTTCCAAATATCTTTTCCTTTTCCTGATTGACTAATTGCAATAACTAAGGTTTTACTTAAATCAACTTCTCCGTCATAAACTGTAAAAACAGAAGGTGTAGCAATACTTACTGGTAAATGGTAGTATAGTTGAAATAAATATTTTGCTAACATACCACTATGTAGAGAAGTACCTCTTGCAGCAATTAAAACATTAGTTGGTTTAAATTCTTTAATTGCTTGACCAATTTCTTTAATAAGTTCACGGTTTGTTTCCATGCATCTTTTGATTAATTCTGGTTGTGCTTTGATTTCACTTAACATTATTGTTTCGTTCATATTTTACCTCCTATATTAATCATAACACAAATACTGTTATTTAGGAAAGTTTTTATTTAAAAATATTTTGAAATGTGTAAATGTTTGATATAATTAATTTGAGGTAATTAGTATGAATGTAGGACTTTCCGAAATATTTTATCCATTTAAAAGGATTTTAATTATATCTCTAGTTGTTTTGTTTATCTTATTGTCTTATATGATTTTAAGACATGGAATTTATAATCAAAATTTATTTGAAATAAAACTAAATGATATGTTGATGGTTGGAAATTATAAAGAAACCATTTCTAGTAATTTATTTGTTCATTTTAATGATGAAGGAGATAATTATACTGATAAATCTATAAATAAAGTTTTGTTAAGCGATAAAATGATTTTACAAATAAATGAATATGAAGTTTATAACAAAGCTGGAAGAAGAGTTTCAGCAGATGACTATTGGGCAAAATTAAACGATTTTACATATAAAAAAGTTGATTATTCTAAAATTAAATTAGAGATAAAAAGAATGGATAAAGTTTTATATAGTGGTGATTATATTGCTGATATAAGTAATTATCTTAATGAAAATGGAAGATATTATATTCATATTTACATGAACAGGAAAGATGGTTGGTTTAGTGGCGTTAAAACGCATTTTAGTTTTAATGTGATTGTTGGTGATGAATATGAAAAGTAGTTTAAAAATGCATTTTAATCGATATCTTTTTTATTATATATTACTAGCTTTATTATTAATACCTTTAAGTATATTAATTGTTGTATTTATAAGAGATTTTAAACTTTATTTAGAAGATAAAAATAAACTTCCTGATTATACTGAAGAAGTAAAGCAATTATATGAAATTAATCCTGATTTATTTCAGTTTGACGAAAATGATACTTTCGTTTTGAAAATGGATTATTTATTAGAAACTAGAATTGCCGATAAAATTATAAGAATTGTTGGGAGGCCCCATTTGAGTGAAAATTTTGAACAATGTGTAGGATATTTAATTGTTAAAAATATAAATAATAATATTACTGTAGATAACTCCCATATTTGTGATATTATTGATTATTAAAAATTAGTATAACCATTACAATATAAAATTATAGAATTAAAAAAAATTATCAAATGGTAAGTTTTATTTATATAATGTATTATTTATGCTATATTAAAATATGATGGTTTATTAAAATTAGAAATAATAAAAACCTATAATGAAATTTTGATATAGTGTTTTTTATATATAATTTATAGTTAGGCTGTTTCGTGGTTTAAGAAGTTCATTACTAAGTCAATTAAAATATCCTTTTCTTTAGGATTAGATTGAGCAATAAGAATTGTAACCGCAACAAGTGTATTGTTATCGATAACTTGTCCGTTTTCTGTGTATAAAATATTATAAAATTCTAAAAAATATATAAATAATGTCGCTGCTATTCTTTTATTACCGTCGATAAATGTATGATTTTTGGTAACTAAATATAGAAAATTGGCTGCTTTTTCTTGAACTGTTGGATATAAGTCGTTGCCATCAAAAGACTGATAAATATTACCTATAATACCTTTTAGTCCTTCATTTCTTTCAAGAGCAAATAAATCACTATCGCTGTTAAATTTTAGTTTACTAATTATATCTATACAATTTTCATAAGTGATTTTTTTATTGTTTTTAGTTCCTTTAGGTTTAAGTATTCTTTTATGGTCATAGTCATCAAGAAGATTTAAAGCATTTGAATAATTATTAATAACTTTAATTATTTCTTTAGCATCTTGACTACTTAATTCAGTATCGATTCTTCCGGCAATATCGATTAATTTTATTGTTTTTTCAAGATATTCTAATCTTTTTTCGTTAATAGCATAACCTTTTAACAAATAATCTTTTATAATTTTGTTAGCCCATTTTCTAAATATAATACCATTTTGTGATTTGACTCGATAACCGACACTTATGATAACATCTAAGTTATAATACTCGATATTACGGGTAACTTCTCTTATGCCTTCTTTTTGAACTGTCGCAAATTTTGCGACAGTTGAGTTATCTAATTCTTCTTTTAAAGCGTTATTAATGTGCTTTCTAATAGTTTTATAGTCTCTGTCGAATAATTCGGCCATTTGTTCAGTATTAAGCCAAACTGTTTCGTCTTTCATATTTACTTCTAATTTGATGTTTTGATTTTCAAATAATACTATTTCATTTTTCATATTTTCTGCCTCCTTTTTTTAAAATTAAAATAGTGAATAAGTTTTTCCCTATATAATAATTATCCTTAAATATCCCTAGTGGCATTATAACATTTGTTTAAATTAATTAAAATACAATTCGAATAATTTAATTGTTTTCTGTTATCTATTAGTAAAAAAACTATAAAGAAGTACATTCATTATAGTTTTTAATTAGTTTTTTTATTTATCACATCTATATTCAATGTTTTTATTTTTAATATTATGTAAAATTATGATATTTTATCAAGATTTGAATGTTATTTATTTTTGATTTTTTCTTTTTCATTAATATATTGGTAATTTAATCTATTTTGATTAGTAACAACTGATTCTCCAAGTAAAGTTTCGATTTCGCTTCTTGTGTTTTTAGCAACTTGTCCCCCTTGTTTTGCAACTTTAATATTTTCTTTTAATCCTTTAGGTTTAGTCTTTTTTGCTAATCTTTTTGTTACTTCTTCACTTATATCTGTTAAAGACACTTCAATATTATCCATATTATCTCTTAATGACTCTTTGCGTAACCCTTTATATTGTTTATATTCTTTAGCAGTCATTCCAGACCAAGTTTTATAAATTTCATTGGTTAATATTGCAAATTCTTTATTTGTTGTAATTCCGTTTTCTTTCCATATATCAGTAAGTTCTTTTCTATCTTGAATGCTTTGCATTCTTTTAGTAATCCATTTTTCCTCATAACCTTTTGCTCTATACAAATCCATTGATCTTTGTGCTGCTATTGATGGATCAAATATTTCATCTATTCTTTCGCCACCTAATTTTGCTAGCCATTGTTTTATAGGCTCAGCATTTTTACTTGGAATAGATTCGATGATTCTAAACATTCCTTCTATATCTGTAACATCAGTTAAACGATACTTATTATCTTGAGACTTTAGTTTCAACTGTCCGATTTTTTCGGACACTTCAAATCCTTCATTTTTTAAATTATTTTTTAAATCTGACCAATATTTTCTAGGCCTATTACTTCCAGTTAAAACTCTAACTATATCAACAACACTTATATAATATTTTTCAACTTCTTTATCCCATACTGTTCTAATTGTTTCATTATTAAATATTTTATTAATTAAATGCATTTTATCTTGATTCATTATTTTCACATTCTTTCTAATTTTATTGTAAATTTATACTTAATGACATTATAACATTCGTTTAAATTAATTAAAATAAATTTCGAATAGTTTGATTATTTTCTGTTATCAATTAGTAAAAAAACTACAATGAAGTAATTCATTATAGTTTTTAATTTTTAATTAGTTTTTTTTCGATATAAAGAACTAAGCTATACATAATAGCAGCTACAATACATAAAATTATTGTTCCCGTTATAACTAAGTCAAGATTAAATACTTGGGATCCATACATAATCAAATATCCGATACCTTCTTTAGAAACTAAAAATTCTCCCATGATAACACCGATTAGTGACATACTAATATTAACTTTAAAACAACTAATAATATTAGAAATAGTTCCTGGTAAAATTAGTTTAAAATAAATTTGGCTTTTAGTAGCTTTAAATGTTTGCATAAGTTTAATTTTAATAGGGTCGATATTGATGAATCCTTGATAAACATTAATAATCGTAATAATTGTGGAAATTAATAAAGCCATTACAACGATTGATTGCATACCAGCTCCAACCCAAATAATCAAAATAGGTCCTAAAGCTACTTTTGGTAAGCTATTTAAAACGGTTAAATAAGGATCGATTACTTTAGCAAAGAATTTATTCCACCACATAATACTAGCTATTAATATTCCTAATAATGTACCTAAAACAAAGCTTATTAATGTTTCCCAAACGGTTATTAAAATATGATTATATAAATCACCAGTTGTATGAAGATTGATAATTGTTTCTACTACTTTAATAGGCGAAGAAAATATAAACGGATTAATTATTTTATAATCTGATAAAAGTTGCCAAATAATTAAAAATACTATTAAAATAAGAATTTGCGTTAATTTGACAAAAAAGTTATTACGTTTAATTTTTTTTAAATAATTTTTATGTTCTAGACTAAACATGGTCAATCTCTTTCCATATTAAATCATAATAGTAAGAAAATTCTTTAGCTTTACGATTATTGATAGGATTACTTTTATCAGTCAATTTAATATCGATTATTTTTTTTATTTTACTAGGTCGTTTAGATAAAACAATAATCTTATCGGCCATACTAATTGCTTCGGCAATATCATGTGTTACCATAATAGCTGATTTTTTTTCTTTTTTAATAATCTGATAAACATCGTCAGATACGGACAGTCTCGTTTGATAATCAAGAGCTGAAAAGGGTTCATCCATTAATAGTAAATCTGGTTTAGTAGCTAGTGTTCTAATTAAAGCTACTCTTTGGCGCATACCGCCAGACAATGTATTAGGGTAACTATTGATAAAATCTTTCAAGCCATAAGTATTTAATAACTCTAAAACATAATCTTTAGTTTCTTTAGTTAAGTTTTTGTTTATTTCTAATCCTAGTAAGCAATTATCTAAAACAGTTTTCCAATTAAATAAAGCATCTTGTTGTAACATGTATCCCATTTTAGTATTTTTATTTAAAATAATTTCGCCACTTGATTTAGTATCTAACTCAGCTAAAATATTTAAAATTGTACTTTTCCCACAGCCACTAGGTCCAACGATAGCAACAAATTCACCATTTTTTAAATCAAATGAAAAATTATCAACAGCTAAAGTCTCATTTTTTTTAGTGTGATAATTTTTACTTAAATCTTTAACTTTTAATAATTCATTCATTTTTTGAATAAGTGTTATCGACTAATTTATCGTATGGTGCACGTGTATCTAATTGACCAGCATTTTCAGCTATTTCTTGAATATGGTTAAAGTTTTCTTCGGTAATGTAAGTTGTTGTAAACCATGAATCGATATCTTTATATCTTTGAATGATTGTTTCTAAATCAGATCTTGAGGTATCTGGAAAATAATCTAATATGATATCGGCAATTTCACTAGCGGTATGATTATGAACATAGTCTAACCCTTTTTGAATTGCTTTAGTAAATCCTTCGATTACTTCAGGATTTTCTTCTAAATAGCTTTTTTTAGTATTGTAAGCTGTATAGGGTACAACTCCTCCTAATTCTCCTAATGAAGCAACTACATAACCATATCCTTGTTTTTCAAGTTGTAAAGCATTTGGTTCAAATAGTGAGACAAAATCGCCAGTTCCTCCAATAAACGCTCCTGACATAGCGGCAAATTCAATACTTGTATCGATAGTTAAATCATTTTTAGGATTAATTCCTGCTTCAGCTAAAGTCCACTCTAAAGTCATTTCTGGCATCCCACCAATTCTTCCACCAATAATAGTTTTACCTTTTAAGTCATTTAAAGTAAAGTTTTCAATTTTTTCACGTGATACGATAAAACTTCCATCTCTTTTAGTAAGTCCTGCGAAATTAATTAAATAATCTTCTTGTCCTTGGTTGTAAACATAGATAGATGCTTCACTTCCACAAAAGCCGATTTGAACATCGCCTGATAAAACAGCAGCAGTTACTTTATCAGCGCCTGGCACTAACATTAATTCAACGTCTAATCCTTCTTCTTCAAAGTATCCTAAAGCATGGGCAACGTATTGAGGTGAGTAAAAAATACTATGCGTAACTTCAGCTACTTTGATTTTAGTTAAATTGTTATCATCTTTCTTAAATACCAAACTAATTACAATAAGTCCAATAATTAAAATAACTATAATTATCGGAATAATATATTTTTTCAAAATCATTCCCCTTTCTCTTTTATATTATATTCTTTTGATAGTTTGTTGTGCTTAAAAAGGCCTAAGAAAAACATCAAGATTTTTTTAAACTTAATGTTTTTGTTTTTTCTTTTGTTAAAGTTGTTTGTTTACATATTTTAAAATCAATTGTTCGTCTTTCTTTTGAAGCATCTAAAACTTTTAAAATAATTTTATCACCAATTTTTAATGTTCTTTTTGTCACTTTACCTACTAAAGTGAAGTTTTCAGGATTGAAGACAAAGAAATCACCTTCAATATTGGAAAGATTAACAGATCCAACAATATTATTTGTTTCAACACAGACACGTGATGATGTTATATTAGTTATTTTACCCTTAAAATATTCTCCAATATGACCTTCCATGTATTCAGCCATTTTCATCATGTTAGCTTCATTTTCCGCTTCATCTGCTTTCCTTTCTTTATAAGATGCTTGAATACTTGCCTGTAATAATAATTCTTCTAAACTATTTAATTTTTCGAGTGATAAATTAGGATCATCATATATGTCAATTAAATAATGAACCATTAAATCACATAATCTTCTAATTGGTGAAGTGAAATGAGTGTATTTTTCATATGCTAAAGCAAAGTGTCCTGTATTTTGACTAGAATAATGAGCTTTTTTCATTCCCATCAAAATAAAATTTGAAATGATTTTAAAATTTTGATCATTAATTAAATTTTTCAAAATTCCTTGAATAGTTTTAGGATTACTAAAGTTTTTAACATAAGGAATTTTATAATTTAATTTTCTTAAAAAATCAAATATTTCTTGTAAAACTTTATCGTCAGGTATTTCGTGAATTCGATAAATGAATGGATACCAACAATAATGATTAGCTATTGTTTCATTGGCAATTAACATAAAGTTTTCAATTATTTTTTCAGCAGTTGCTTGATTAGGTATAACAAAATCTATAGGCTTATTTTCTTCATCTACAATAACTTCTAAATCATTGCTTTGAAAATCAATATAACCACGATTAAAGCTTGTTTTATTTAAAATATTGCTCAATTGTTCAGCTAATTTAAGATTTTCTACAAATGGCATATAATCATAGGAAATAATATTTTTTTCTAGAATTTGATTGACTTGGGAATAACTCATTTTCTTTTTTGAGTTGATAACACTTCTCACAATTTTATAGTCCACAATATTTCCATCTTTATCTATTTCCATAATGCAAGACTTAGTAAGTCGATCAACATTAGGATTTAATGAACAAATTCCGTTAGATAAATATTTAGGTAACATTGGTATAACTGAGTCGAGCATATAAAGACTATTTCCTCGTGCAAATGCTTCATTAAATAAGGCACTACCATATTTAATATAGTGACTAACATCAGCTATATGAACACCTAATATAAAATTTCCTTTTTCGTTTATTTCAATACTAATAGCATCATCCATGTCTTTAGTATGATCGTTATCAATGGTATAAATTAGTTTGTCTCTTAAATCTAGACGACCTACTAATTCTTCTTCTTTAACTTCACTAGGGATATCTTCGAGCTCTTTTAAAACTTCTGTATTAAATTGTATATTAAAACTTTTGCTTAAAGCAATTTGTTTTAAATCGATATCAGGATCATCTTTATGACCGATTATTTCGACTATATGTCCTTGTAAGGAACCGCATTCATTATTTAATTTAATTAAAACGCGATGACCTTCGACTAATTTCTTTGTTTCATTAGAAGGAATGCTGAGATTATAATTTAATTTCTGACCATATATTTCTAACTTTCCATTTTTGAATTCGGCTACTAATAAATCGTTGGCTCTTTTTAAGATTTTTTTGACTTTGGCTTGATGAGTATTTTTATTATAGATGATTAAACATAAATCATTATTTAATGCACCATTTAAATCAAGTTGATGAATAGTATATTTTTCATCATTTAAATAAAAAACACCATAACCATTTTTTAAACCCTTAATTTCTTTAACAGTATAATTACTTGCTAATGCTTGATAATAATTGTCAATTTCCATAATTATACCTTGTTCTTCTAATAGTTTCAAATTAGTTATTAGTGTCTCTAAATCTAAATCAACTTTTTTTTGAATTTCTTTTAACGTATATTTAAAATTACTTTCAAAGATTTCTTTTAATTCCATGAATAACTCCCCCCTAAACAATGATATCACATCTTATGGTCAATTACAATAAACTTTCAAATATTTATGTCAGAATAAAAATACAAGTATTAACTATTTAGTTTTATAAAGTTAATGATAAATATTTTTGGCAGTTGTTGTTTTTGAGAGTTATCATATGATATAATTATTGGGAGGATGTGTTGCATATGGAATTAGACTCTTTAAATGAAAGACAAAGAGAAGCTGTTAATATAACAGATGGTCCTCTTTTAGTATTAGCTGGCGCTGGTAGTGGGAAAACGAAAGTTTTAACTACTAAGGTTGCATATTTAGTTTTAGAAAAGAATGTTAATCCAGATAATATTTTGGCTATCACTTTTACTAATAAAGCGGCTAAAGAAATGAAGGATAGAATTCTAAACATGGTAGGAATGATTGGTTATAAAATTCAAATATCCACATTTCATTCATTTGGATTATCGATTTTAAAAAAACATTATGATAAATTAGGGTTAAGTAAAAATTTTACTATTTTAGATAGTGATGATAGTAATGTCGTTGTTAAAAATATTTTAAAAGATATGAATTATGATGAAAATTATCGTGCTGTTAGAAGTATTATAAGTAACAATAAAAACGCTTTAGTTGATAGTTTAGAATTTGAAAAATTTGTAAGTAATGATTATGATGAGATGGTTTTAGATGTTTATCAAAGATATGAAGAAAGATTAAAAAGAAATAATAGTGTTGACTTTGATGATTTATTGATGTTACCGATTATTTTATTTAGAAAATATCCTAATATCTTAAAAGAATATCAAGAACAATATAAATATATTTTAATCGATGAATATCAAGATACTAATGAGGCACAATATTTATTGACTAAAATGATCAGTGCCAAATATAAAAATATCTGTGTTGTAGGCGATGATAGTCAATCAATTTATTCTTGGCGTGGTTCAAATTATAAAAATATTTTAAACTTTGAAAAAGATTATCCTAATTGCAAAACTGTTTATTTAGAACAAAATTATCGTTCGACTAAGACAATTATTGAAGCTTCAAATGAATTAATTAAAAATAATGTTCATCGCAAGGATAAAAAATTATGGACTGATAATGAGCAAGGTGTAAAAATAGAGTATCATCGAGCCTCTAATGAAACTGATGAAGCTTATTATGTCGTTAAAGAAATTAATAGACTAATTGCTGAAGGTGTTAAATTAAGTGATATTGCTATACTTTATCGAACTAATGCTCAATCGCAAAATTTTGAAAAAGAATTAATTTTAAGTAATATTCCTTATAAAGTAGTTGGTAGTGTCTATTTTTATAATCGCAAAGAAATTAAAGATTTGATGGCTTATTTAAAACTTATTTACAACAAAGATGATGATGTTAGTTTGATACGAATTATCAATGTTCCAAGAAGAAAAATCGGTAAAATGACTATTGATAAATTAAGAGAAAAGGCTAATGATTTAAATGTTTCTTTATATGATGCTATCGATTCTGGAAAAGAATTGGAGTTTAAAAATCTAATTGAAGAATTGAGAAGTCAAAAAGATGAAATGACTTTAGTTAATTTTATTCAACTTGTTTTAGATAAAACAGGTTTAATAAAAGAATTGGAAAGTGAAAATACAATCGAAGCAGAAACTAGAATTGAAAACCTTAATGAGTTTAAGACTATCGCTATACAGTTTGAGGAAAATTATGGTATAATTAACCTAGAGGACTTTTTAAATGAAATAAGTTTAGTAGCTGATATAACAGAATATAAAAATAGCGATGGGATTACTTTGATGACTATTCATTCGGCTAAAGGATTAGAATTCGATAATGTTTTTATTGTTGGCTTAGAAGAAAGTATTTTTCCACATATGAATTCATTTGAGAGTCAGGATCAATTGGAGGAAGAAAGACGACTTTGTTATGTAGCAATAACAAGAGCCAAAAAAAGATTGTGGTTAGTTAATGCTGAAGTTAGAACAATTTATGGAAATAAAGTTAAAAATCCTGAAAGTCGTTTTATTAAAGAAATTGATTCTAAACTATTAAATACTGATAAATTTATCCCTTTAGAAGAGAAGAATTCTAATATTGTAGAAACTGTTGATAATAGCGTTGAATATAAAATAGGGGAGCATATTTACTTTGATATGTATGGTGAAGGAGTAATTGTTGGAATTAAAGATAAAGTATTAACAGTTGCTTTTAAACATCCATATGGAATTAAAATGTTAATAAAAGGTCATAAAAAAATAAGGAAGGTGTAATAAATATATGTTTTTAAGTATATGGAATGATATTGGTAATTTTTTTGTAGAACTAGCAAATGATATTAAAGATTTTTTTATTGAAAATAGTAGAAATCCTCTTTTATGGATGGCTATTATTGTGGTTGGATTATTAATATTTGAATTTGTTTATAAAGCTTTACATAGAGATTAGGGGAGATAGTAATGGATTTAAAAAAACTATATGAAAATGTAACAGAATATTTAGATAAAGAAGTTGTTTTAGAAGGATGGATTAGAAACCATCGTAAACAAAAAGAATTTGGTTTTATTGATTTTTATGATGGTACTTGTTTTAAAAGTATTCAAGTTGTTTATGATAATAAATTATCTAATTTTGATTTTATTTCTAAATTAAGAGTTGGTAGTGCAATCAAAGTAGTAGGTGTTTTATCCAAATCAATTGGTAGTGGTCAAGACTATGAGGTAATTGCAAATGATATTATTTTATTGGGTGATTGTCCTGAAGATTATCCTATTCAACCTAAAAGACACACAAGAGAGTTTTTAAGAGAGGTAGCTTATTTAAGACCAAGAACTAATTTGTTTCAAGCTGTATTTAGAATAAGAAGTGTGGCTGCTTTTGCTATTCATTCTTATTTTCAAAACAATGGTTATGTTTATTTTCACGCCCCAATAATTACTGCTAGTGATTGCGAAGGAGCAGGAGAAATGTTTCAAGTAACTACTTTGGATTTAAATAAGATTAATGGTAAACCTGATTATACTAAAGATTTTTTTGGTAAGCCTTGTAATTTAACGGTATCTGGTCAGTTACAAGCCGAAACATTTGCTTTAGCTTATAAAAAAACTTATACTTTTGGACCGACATTTAGAGCGGAAAATTCAAATACTAAGACTCATGCATCCGAGTTTTGGATGATCGAACCAGAAATTTCTTTTTGTGATTTAAAAGGTGATATGGATATCATGGAAGAAATGCTTAAATATGTTGTTAAGTATGTTTTAGATAATTGTCCTGATGAAATGTTATTTTTAGATAAATTTGTCGAGAATGGTTTAATTAATAAACTTAAAAATTTAATTAATTCTAACTTTGTTCGTGTGACACATGAAGAAGTAATTAGAATTTTAAAAGAAGCTAAAGTTAAATTTGAATTTACTCCTGAATATGGGGAAGATATTGCTAAAGAACACGAAAAATACATAACCGAATATTTTAATGGTCCAGTGTTCATTACTGATTGGCCTAAAGATATTAAGGCATTTTATATGAAATTAAATCCAGATGGTAAAACAGTAGCAGCCGTTGATTTAGAGGTTCCTGGAGCTGGTGAATTAATGGGTGGATCACAAAGAGAAGAAGATTATGATAAACTAGTTAAACGGATGAAAGAATTAAATATGCCACTTGATGGCATGGAATGGTACTTAAATTTAAGAAAATTTGGCGGATGTGTTCATTCAGGATTTGGAATGGGTTTTGAAAGATTGTTGATTTATTTAACTGGCGTTGAAAATATTCGTGATGTTATACCATATCCTAGAACACCTGGTAATTGTGATTATTAAGGGGTGAATTTTTATTGAAAAAGGGATTTACTTTAGTGGAATTAATTGGTGTAGTGATTATATTAGCTTTAATTGCTTTATTAGCTTTTCCTCCACTTTTAAATGCTATTAGACGAAGTAGAAATGAGTTAAGTGAAGCTAGTAAAGAGATTTTATATAGCAACACTAGTTCTTATGTTAGTGATAATGCAAATGATTTTCCTAAAGTAGAAGGTAATACATTTTGCATTACTTTAGAAACTTTAGCGCAAAATGGATATTTATCAAATAATGTTTATGATGCGATTAATAGTAATGAAATACCTTTAACTAATATGGTTGAAGTTAAATATGAAGAAGGTAAATTTAATTATAATTTAAATAATGAATGTATTGAATCTAGACAAAAAAAATTAATTGAGATTTTGTTAGAACAATATAATCCTGATAATACAACCGGATTAGTGCAAGATGAGACAAATCGTAATATTTATTATTATACAGGAACTAATGAGCAAGTAAGTAATAATTATTTATGGTATGGAGGCCATCACTGGCGCGTAGTAGAATTTGATACAGATGATAATACTTTATTGCTTATTTCCCAACAACCATTAACAGCTATTCAACCGACTAGTGCTGCATGGAATACAAAAGAAGCATATGAAAGTAGTTATATCAACACATGGTTAAACGAATATTTTTATAATAGTTTAGATAGTAGTGTACA
>CALVVR010000020.1 GCA_944363915.1 uncultured Bacilli bacterium
GATATGTTAGGCTTTATGATTATTTTTGGTAAAGATGAAAGAATTAAAGTTGAAAAAATAAAAAGCGAACTTTCATCTGATGTACTAGAAACCTATGATAATGCACAAACATATCACGATGGAAAATGGGTTATGTTTGATATAACTGATAACTCAATATTAGAGGATTTAAAAAAATTACTTTTAATTAAAAGAAAACCGAATAAGAAATAATGCAAATTACAATTTAACGAGCAGATCTATAAAAGAACTTGCTTTTTTTGTGCTATAATAAATATGTAATATTTTAGTTGCAAAAATAAAATGCAACTGAAAATAGATGGAGAATAAAATTATATAATATTAAACTTAATTTGTGAAAGGAGTTAGTCTAATGAAGTTTGGAGATAATTTAAGACAAATAAGAAAAAGTAAAAAAATGTCGCAAGAACAATTAGCAGAAAAAGTTAATGTAACAAGACAATCAGTTTCAAAATGGGAGAATGGCGAATCATATCCTGAAATGAATAATATTTTAGAACTATGTAAAATATTTAACTGCAAATTGAATGATCTTGTCCATACTGATATGACAGATATTACTTCATTAGATGAAGAAATAGTTATGAATGTTGTTAAGTTTAATGAAAAGAAACAAAAAGAAGTTAAAACATTAAGCAATGTAATTAGCCTAATAGGAAAAATTGGTGCAATTGTTTTAAAAGTTGCAATACCATTTATTATATTAGGAATGATATTAGTTCCTTATATAGTTAATAATATTGAAATTAAGGACAATGAAATAGTATTTAAAACGGACAATATTAAAATTATTGGTGAAAACAAAATTGAAATTCATGATATTATTATTGGTGAGTTTGATATTCAAGATGAAGATTATGATGTTATTGAAATGTTTGAAGATAATTCTAATATTAAAATAATTACTTATATTGAAACAGGGTTGGTTTTTTTGTTAGTTGAACTATATATTATGATAATTATATTAGGATGTGTAGAAAAATTATTTAATAATATTAAAGATAAAACGACACCGTTTACTTTAGATAATGTAAAATATATTAAAAAGATTTCTTATTTAATAATTGCATTAATTTTAATTACACCAATATCTGATATTTTGTTTAGTATAATATTAGGTATATCTACTGGTGGAAGCAGTCCATTTGAATTAATGAGTATATTAGAAATTTTAATTATCTTTAGTATGTCATATATATTTGAATATGGATATGAAATGCAAAAGGATTCACATGCAAGAATGTATAATGAAAAAAATAATAATATATAAGTAATTAATATTAGCTAAAAATAATACAAATTACAATTTGTAAAGATATTTTTACATCGAAAATAAACAATGTAAAGGAATTTTGATAGAAAATAAAATGATAAAATGATAGAATTTGTCTTGTTAGGAGGAAGAGTATGGAAATTAGTAAATGTATAAAAGATGCTAGACAAAATAATAATATTAGCCAAGAAAGTTTAGCAAAACAATTAGGAGTTTCAAGACAAACTATATCTAGTTGGGAAAATGGGAAAAGTTATCCTGATCTTGTTAGTATTATTAAAATGAGTGATATATTTAATATCTTAATAGCAGGACATTTCTACAATAGGATGTTCTACTAAAATATATAAAAAAGCTGTAAAAACCCTAAAAAAGGTAGAAAAACCATAAAGAAATCATTCTTCTTCGAACCAATCTATATATACAGGTCTAGTATAGCGCTTAATATTTGCTAATAAAGCTACTTTAAAATAAGCGTATAAACATTCAATATCATTTCCATCCTCATCCTTACAATTATTTCTCTTAATACAACTTATAGTATAACTCGTACACACCAAAACTACGCGAAATTGAAAGTGCTGAAGAATTTCATTAAAAAACTCTGTCCATAAGTTCAATTCAAACTCAGAAAGAACATCTGTCAGAAGCTTTCTTCGAATTAATTCTGAAACAAACATACTCTTGGGTGTATTTTCTTTTCTCTTGGAACTTGTAACTTCTTTCATTTTCCTATCACCTTTGATTTTGTATTTAAACTTAAATAAAAAAATTAATCAATATTATTTAAACAATTATAAATTATTATTATTTTTTAAACAGGAATAGTGAACAAAAAGAAAAGCAACCCGCGATTGGTTGCTATAAATAGTAAAACAGTAAGACTAGTAATATACTTCATTGTTCTTAGTTAGAATTATATTAATTAAAGAATCAGAATAAATATCAATATCAAGTAATGTACATAGCCTAACAGGATCCGGTGCATCAAGTGGAACTTCTGATAAAAGATCCCCATACAGAATTACGTACTCGGTGTCTTTTATAATATCAATTAACTCCTCATAACTTCCTTTAACATTGTTAGCATCATAGATGATTTTCCAAATCTTAGTATAGAGCTCACGATTATAAAGGGTAAATACTTTCTTATCATGCTTAAATCTGATAACGTTACCGGTTACTGAATCGCTTGGAACGCTTAAACTAAGCTTAACCAAAGATTCTAATTCTTGTAACGCGTTATCAGTTAAGTAAAATAAAATTTTCTTACCAACGCTATAACGCACTTCACCATCAGCATAAACGGTTACTGCATGCTTACCTTTGATTCTTAAAATCCAATCTTTATCCATATAAATTACTCCTTCAACATAAAAACTAATTCAAATCATCAAATCTTTGCCAGTTTTTAACCAATTGTGGCAATCTTTTCCAATGAGGTAGTAGAAATACCCAATGAAATAAGTTTGAGCAAATTTAAGCAAAATTTTAAGTTGCTCAACAAAACTGGTATGACTAAACTTTTCGGCATCATCAACTAATTACATATTATAAAACAATAATTAATCAAAAACTTTTCGACACCAACAACAATCAGTAATCCAAGTGCCAACACACTCAAAGTTTTTGATAAATTATAATTGTTATAATAAAATAATTAATTGAAAAGCCGGAATGATCTCTTTGTCCGCCTTTTCTCACTAAAAGAATAGGTGTTTATGTATCTGTAATCACTTATAAAAAGATTATCTCTATTGTTCTTACTACTACTATTACTATTACAAGACTTAATGGCTACTAAAGACTGCTTGTCTGGTCCGATTAATAATTAACCTAGCACTTACAAATAATATTACTTTCAATATAATATATAAAAAACATATAAAATTTTAAAAAAATTAACAAATTATCTCAATAGAATTGACCTAATGTTTAAAAAATGTTATAATTATAAACGTGAAACAAATTCTGTTTAACACATATAATAAATTAGATATGGGTCCGTAGCCAAGTGGTAAGGCACTGGACTGCAACTCCATGAGCACCGGTTCAAATCCGGTCGGGCCCTCCAAATTTTGATAATTTAAGTTTTTAAAAAAAATCGATATGAAAAAATGTCACAAAAAGTGTCACAAAAAATCAAAAATTAACCATAAATAATGACATTTAATGAAAATTATTGATAATTAAAACTTTGAAAATAAAGGGATTCAAAAAAATTGGGGATTAGTCTTTAGGACTGCAACTCCCCGAGCGTCGGTTCAAGTCCGGCTAGGCCCTCCATTATAAAATATAAAATATCAATTTCTAATAAGAAGTTGATATTTTTTTATTTAATCTTATGATAAAATTATATGTAAAGCATACAATAATTAAAAAATTAGTCTTGATTATAACCTAATTAATAAAACTAGTCCTTTTTCTTAATTAAATAAGTATTGATAATTCATAGTAATAGTACTTTTATATATCTTCAATTTATTGTATAATTAGGTGGTAATATGAGTACAAAACAATTTGCTGAATTTTTAAATAGAGTAAATATACATTTAAAAGAAAAATATGGAACCGATTTTACAACGTTAGTCCAAAGTGGATTAATAGCTGAAGAATTATTAGTTTGTATTTTACAGTTTAATGATTTATATCAATATGTTAAAGAGAATAATTTAAAACAAGAACTTTTTGATTTTTTAAGTTCTTGTTGTGATAAAAATATTTTAGTAGTTCCAGAAACCGATTTATCATTTGCGAAAAAACCTTCTTTAAAAACATTTAAAAAGGGTGGCATTTTAAATGAAGAAGAACTAAAACAAGTTTTTGCTTCTTTAAGAAGAAATAAAGATTTATTTGACCAAATATATCGAAATCGAGTTTGGTTACTTGAAACAAATATTGGTAAAAATCAAGCTTTGAAAATAACTGATTTTAAACTATTTCATTTATTAGGATTTAGTCAACCAGAAATAAAAAGAGATTTTGATAATATAAGACAAATATTACCGACTTTAAAATTTGAAGATATATCTTCTTTTGATTCACTATATGACGTTTTAATGTTATTCATTGAAAACGAAAAAGTTTTAATCGAAAGAGCTCTTGCTGGTGACTTAAGAAACTCTTTTAATTTTCCTAAAATTAGAATTAAAAATTATGCTTTTGAAAGATTAGGATTAATTGAAAGAAGTTCAGGAGTCGTTTTTTATGATAAAGCTAAAGATGAAAACCCAGCTTTAAATTTGAAATCAGATGTATTTTTATTAAGAGACATTATTAGAAATTACAAATTAGATTTTATATTTAATGGTTATCGTTTTTTTGAAGAAGATGATTTAGTTAAAAATGCTGAAACTATTTTTATTAACGAAGACGGAGAAAATTCTCATTTTCTAACTAATCAAGTAGCATCAATTTCTGAACGAGTGGGTTCGTTTCATCCTCAAAAGTTTGAATATGTTATTAAGACAGTTCCAGAAGGTGAACAAATTGGGTATGCTGATGAAGTGATTGAATTCTCGCTTGAAGATCAAGAAGAAATGGCTAATAAAATAATTGAAAATCTTCCTCAATTAGATACTAGTAAGATAGAAAATTTAGGAGGACGTCAAAAATAATTTAATATCATGCCATGGTTAAATTTTATAAATAATATTTAAAATTATAAAAAAATATGATTAGTTATAATTAAAGTTCTTCATTTAATTCTAAATTCTTTTTTTCTTCTTCAATAGCATATATTAATTCTTGTTCTGTTGGAAGATGTAACTTATAAGTAGAAGAAAAAATATTTTTATTATCTTCAGGTAGTGTGTATTTTACTACTGTTTTGTTTTTTTGAGTGGAAAGTAGTATACCAACGGTTGGATTTTCATCGTCATTTTTAATTTTTCTATCATAATAATTAACGTACATTTGCATTTGCCCAATATCTTGATGAGATACTTTACCAATTTTTAAATCTATTATTACAAAGCATTTTAAAAGTCTATTATAAAAAATTAAATCTGGATAAAAATGCTCATCTTCTAATGTTATTCTTACTTGAGAGCCAACAAACATGAATCCTTTTCCAAGTTCTAATAGGAATTCCTTTAAATGTTCTAGAATGTTTTTTTCTAAATCGGATTCTAAATAATCTGTATTTTCCTTGATATCTAAAAATTCAAGAACAAATGGATCTTTTACTAGATCTTTGCTGTTTTTTAACTCTTGACCTTTTTCAGCTAGTTCTAGTATTTTATCTTTGTTAGCAGATAATAATAATCTTTCATATAATAACGATCCTATTTGTCTTTGAAGTTCTCTAACGCTCCATCTTGCGTTAATAATTTCTTTTATATAAAAACTCCTTTTAGATTTTTCTTCTATTTTTATTATTTCAAGATAATGTGACCAACTTAATTGCGACGACACTGTTGTCGCAATTGGAAAATAAATATAAAATTTACGCATTCGTTCCAAATTTCTTTTGGAGAATCCTTTTCCAAATTCAGCTGTCAATTTTTCTGATAATTTTTCAATTACTGCGTCACCATAATTTGCTCTTTCGTCACCTTGTTGTATTTCCATAATTGCTTTTCCAATATTCCAATATAAATTAAGCATTTCAGTATTAACAGTGGAATAAACTTTATTTCTACTATTTATTACTAACTGTTTGATAGCATTAAATATATTGTTAATTTCATTATTGTTTATTAAATTATTATTCATTTTTTCCTCCTGTTTGTTTATGTTTCTTATATTTTGAAGTTAATTATTAGTTAAATTATACTATAAAAATATAAAAAATACTATACTTTTATTAAAGTTTAATAATATTTTCATAATTAATAAAAAGTTTATATTTGAACAAACTAAAAACGTATAATTGATTTTGTAAAAAAATAAACTATGTAGAAGAATGTGTATTGGAAAGTATTATTATGTGGTAAAATAGATTTAGAAATTTGTTAATTTTTCGGTATTAAAATTTAAAAGTTTATTAATATGAAAAATTTAATTTCAATAAAAATAAGTGTACAAAATAGGTGATGATATGAATTTATATGAATATGAAAATGAATTATATGATAAAGGAGTTAATTATATTGGTGGGGTTGACGAAGTAGGAAGAGGTCCTTTAATCGGCCCTGTTGTTGCTAGTTGTGTAGTATTACCAAAAGATTTTGTTTTAGAAGGATTAACTGATTCTAAAAAATTATCCGAGAAAAAAAGAGATAAATTTTATGATTACATTATTGAACATGCTTTGGCTTATGGAATAGGGGTTGTATCGCCTGAAGAAATTGATGAAATAAATATTTATGAAGCTAGTCGTAAAGCTATGTTAATAGCGATATCTAAAGTAAGAGAACAAATTAATTTAGAACATGTTTTAATCGATGCTATGCCAATTAATATTGATATCCCAACAACTAGTATTATCAAAGGTGATGCTAAAAGTATTTCGATTGCGGCTGCTAGCGTGGTGGCTAAAGTAACAAGAGATAAAATGATGTATGAATTAGATGAAAAATATCCAATGTATGGCTTTGCTTCCCATAAAGGATATCCAACTAAAAAACATATCGAAGCAATTCATAAATATGGTTTAATAGATGGATACCGTAAAACTTATGGCCCGGTTAAGGAGGTAATTGATGAAAAGATTAGTAATATCACACATAGCTGATCCCGATGGTGTGACACCAATTATTTTATCAAAATTAGTATTTGAAGAATTTGATTATATTTTATCAGAAAATAAAGATGTTAATGATAATGTTAAAAATAATCTTGATAAATATGACTTTATTTATGTTGTCGATTTAAATATAAGTGAAGAATTAGCTGATTATATCGAAGAAAATTATAAAGATAAAATTATGATTCTTGACCACCATTTAAGCTGTGACAATATGAATAAATATTCTTTTATTGAAGTTAATGCTAAAGGTAAAGAAAGTGGAACAAGTCTTTATTATAAATATTTACTAAATAATTATAACAATAACCTATTAAATAGAAAAAGCACTAAATTATTAGTTGAACATGTAAGAACCATGGATATATATGACTTTAGTAAAACTAGCAAAGAAGAAGCAGAAAAATTAGAAATGATTTTTAAAATATATGGGAAAGATAAATTTATTGATAAATATTATAATGTTATCATTAATGATTTAGAACTATATTCTAAAGAAGATTTAAATTTAGTAGAATTAGAAAAAGGAAGAATTAAAAGATATATTGAAGAAAAAGAATTTATCGAAATATCTTTAGATAACAAAAGAGTAGGAGTTGTCTTTGCTGAAAGATATATTAGTGAATTAGGTAATTATTTAATTAACAAATATGATTATTTATACTATATTGTGTTGATTAATATGGATAAAAAAATTAGTTATCGTGGCAATGGTAAAGTTGATTTAAGTGTGATTGCTAAGAAATTTGGTGGTGGTGGACACATAAATGCTGCTGGTAATTGTCTTTCTTCTGGTTTAAAAGAAAAAGTAATTAAAGAAATATTTCCTGATGCAATTATTAAGGAGGAAAACAATGACAGTCAAGACAGTTAAAGTAGGTTTCCTAGAAACTAACTGTTATATTATTAGTATTAATAATGAATGTTTGATTATCGATCCCGGGGCTGATTATAATAAAATAGTTCGCGAAATAGGTGATTTAAAACCAATTGGTATTATTGTTACTCATTATCATTTTGACCATGTTGGGGCTTTAGAAGAAGTAAAAAATCGCTATAATATTCCTATTTATGATATTAATAATTTAAAAGAAAAAGAATATACAATCGGTAATTTCAAATTTGAAGTAATTTATACTAAAGGACATCATAATACGTGCTTAACAATCTATTTCAAAGAAGAGAAAAAAATGTTTGTCGGCGACTTTATATTTAAAGGTGGCATTGGCAGAACTGATTTAGAAGATGCTGATGAAGAAGAGATGATAAAATCTTTAAATAAAATTAAAACATATCCTGATGATATAACTATTTATCCAGGCCATGGCGATATAACAAAATTAGGATATGAAAAAAATTATATTTAGCTAATCTTGTTGATTAGTTTTTTATTGTGTTTAATTGCTTTTTATAATGATTTTATATATAATATTTTTGGTGGATTATATGCAAGAAATCGATAACTATATTTCAGTTAAAAAAATGAAAAAGTACAATTTAAACTATGATGAAGTTAAAAGACATAATGAAAAATATATCAAAGATTCTTTAGTTAAATACAAAGATTATTTTGATAATATGTATAAGGGAATTGATGATAATATTTTATTAGACGAAGAACAGCGAATCGCTATTTTGACTGATGAAGATTATAACTTAATCGTCGCTGGAGCGGGAAGTGGTAAAACAACTACTATGGCAGCTAAAGTTAAATTTTTAGTCGATATTAAAAAAGTTGATCCGAAAGATATAATTTTAATTTCTTATACGAATAAAGCTGTATCTGAATTAAAGCAAAGAATCAATAAAGATTTTAAAATACCAGTTTTAGTTTGTACTTTTCATAAGTTTGGAGTAGAAATCTTAAAAAGTAAAACAGACGAACATTTAAAAGTTTTAACCAATTCTTATAATTTAGTTAAAGATTATTTTGATAAAGTTTTATGTAATGATAATAAGAAATTAAAAGAGTTTTTAAAATTTTTTGTCTTTTATTTTGATATTCCTTTGTTTGCTTTAAAATTTAATAGTTTAAATGATTATTTTAATTATAAAAAAAGAAATGATTATCTTACATTAAAATCAAGATTAAATGAATATAATAAGCAAGTTATCGATGAGCGAACTAATAAAAGATATACTATTTTAGGAGAGTTTTTAAAATCAAACGAAGAAGTAATGATTGCTAATTTTTTATATTTAAATGGAATTGATTATGAATATGAAAAGCCATATCCTAAATTAGATAAAAGTAAAACTTATTTGCCTGATTTTACGATTTATCAAGGGGAAAGAATATTTTATTTAGAGCATTTTGGAATAAATAAAAGTGGTTATAATAAATTATTTGGTTATATTGATAGCTTAAAATATAAATATCAAATAAATAACAAACGAAAAATTCATAAGTTAAATAACACTACGTTAATTGAAACTTATTCAGGACCTGATTTATTAGATAATTTAAAAGAACAATTAATTAAATATCATATTGTTTTAAATCCAAGGAATCCTAAAGAAATTTATTCTAAATTAGTTGATACATCGAAAGATATCTACTATACAAGATTTATTATCTTTTGCCTTAATTTTATCCAAGGTTTTAAAGTTAAAGGATATAATAAATCCGATTTTGGTAAATTAAAAGCGATTTATCAAGATGAAAGAACTAATATGTTTTTAAATTTTATTGAGAATGTTTATGATTTTTATCAAGAACAATTAAAGATAAATCATTATATTGATTTTGAAGATATGATTAATGAAGCTTATGAAAAATTAGATAATATTAAATTAAATTATAAATATGTAATTATCGATGAGTACCAAGATATATCACAACAAAGATTTAATTTAGCTAAAAAGATAAGTGAAGTAAGTGATTCTAAAATAATTGCTGTCGGTGACGATTTTCAAAGTATTTTTGCTTTTGCGGGAAGTGATATATCTTTGTTTACGGAATTTAGTAATTTAATGGGTTATGCGAGTCTTTTGAAAATAACGCATACTTACCGTAATAGCCAACAATTAATTAATGTGGCAGGTAATTTTGTTATGAGTAATCAAAAGCAAATAAAAAAGCAATTAATTTCTCCTAAAAATTTAGAAAATCCCGTTATGGTTATTGCTTATGATGATTCAAGTAATAAAACGAAAAATAAAATAATGATGTTAAATAAATGTTTAGCTGATATTCAAAAAAACTTTGGGAATAGGCAAAAAATATTATTAATTGGGCGATATAATTTTGAAAAATATTATTTAATTAATAGTGATGATTTTTCCGAAATATCATCTGATAAAATAAAAGCTAAAAAATTTCCTGATTTTGAGATTGATTTCTTATCAGCTCATTCTTCGAAAGGATTAGGGTATGATCAAGTTATTATTTTAAACAGTGATGATGGAACTTATGGTTTTCCATCCCAAATTAAAGATGATCCGATTATGCAAGTGATTAATGTTTTTGATAATTCTTATTTATTTGCCGAAGAGCGAAGATTATTTTATGTTGCATTAACTAGAACTAAAAATAAAGTTTATATTCTAACGCCAGTTAATAATCCTTCTAGTTTTATTTTAGAAATTATTAAATATAATCAAGTTAGATTATATAATAAGACAGGAATCAAATTATCTAAAAAACCCCATTTATGTCCAAAGTGTGGCTATCCATTGATTAGAAAATATAATAGTTTTAAAATTAATAATTTATATGTTTGTAGTAATGAAAAAGAATTATGTGATTTTAAAACTAATAATTTAAAATATAAAAAGAACATAACTAAATGTCCAAAATGTAATGGTGAATTAATTGTTAAACATAGTAGAAAAAAGAATTATGATTTTATTGGTTGTACTAATTATAATAAAGGATGTAACTATACTGAAAATATTTAATACCACATTTTCCCATTTTTTTATCAAAATATCCCCACAATTGTATTATATACTTTAATTGTTGGAGGTGATAATGAAGGTAAAGTAAAAAATTAAAAAGGAAAGAAGGTGGTATATGATTAAAAGTATGTTATACTAAAAATAGGTGATGAATGTGTATAAGATTTGTTTAGTCGAAGATGAAGAATCATTAAATAATTTAATGAAATCCTATATTGAAAAAGAAGGCTATGAAGTTATTCAATTTTTTAAAGGATTACCGGCTTTAGAATATATAGGTAAAGAAAAAGTTGATTTATGGATTCTTGATATTATGCTAGGAGATACTATAAGTGGTTATGACTTAATTAAAAAAATACGAGAATTTGATAAAAATGTTCCAGTTATTTTCACTTCAGCTCGTGATCAAGATTTGGATAAAATTTTAGGTCTTGAATTAGGAAGCGATGATTATGTTACTAAACCATATTCTCCTAAAGAATTAGTTTTAAGAATAAACAACATATTAAAAAGAGTATATTCCTCTTCTAATAAAATTAAATATGAAAATTATGAAGTAGATGTTGATAAAAGAATAGTGACACATGATGGCAAAGAAATAAATTTGACTACTTTAGAATTTGATTTATTATATATGTTTTTAAATAACAAGGGTAAATCTTATAGCCGAGATGATATTCTAAATATTATCTGGGGTGAAAATTATTTTGGTAGTGATCGCGTTGTTGATGATTTAGTTAGAAGATTAAGAAAGAAAATGCCTAAATTACATATAAGCACAATTTATGGCTTTGGGTATCGTCTAACATGATTAAAACCACTTTATATCGGCAATTAGTTTCAATTGCTATTATCATTTGTGGCATTATATTTATAAGTTTGGGCCTACTCCTCCCAAAACTTTTACTCCCTATCTATGAAAAAAATATTTATCAATATCTAAAACAACCACTCGAATTAATAGAAAATAATATTGAACAAACCGAATTAGAAGATGTAGCTTATATTTATGTCGTTGATGATGAAATTATTGTTTCGGATAATCTTAAAAATATAATTGATATCGACGTTAAACAAATATTAGATAAAATAGATAATGAATATGGCAAATTTACTTATTTAGGTAAAACATATTATTATTATAATATTAAAACCCAATATATTTCCAAAACAGCTATAACCAATAATAATTATTTGATGGAAATAAGGTCGGATGTTATGAAAACCTTACTTCCAATTATCATCGGGACCTTACTAATTGCTGTGGGAATTATTATGTTGTGGGCTAATCAATTAGTGAAAAAAATATATCACTTAAAAGAAAAAGTCGATAATTTGGATAATGATGAGTATGTTGATAAAAAACAATATACCTTTGATGATGAACTAACATCTTTATCTAATTCAATCGATGATATGAAAGCAACATTAAAAAAACAAGATGAATATAAAAATCAAATGTATCAAAACATTTCTCATGATTTTAAAACTCCTCTTACTGTTATAAAATCACATATCGAAGCCATCGAAGATGGTATCATGGATCCTCAAACAGGAGGAGCCATTATTAAAGAACAATTAAAAAAACTCGAAATAAAAGTACACTCCCTTTTATATTTAAATAAATTAGTATATCTTAAAGATTTAGAAAAAAGTAGTGAAAAGATTAATGTAAAACCGATTATCGAAAGTAGCATTGAGAAATTTAAAATTCAGCGACCGGATGTAGAGTTTGCAGTTGCATCTAGTGGCCGAATGGTATTTAACGGGACACACGATATGTGGGAAGCTATCATCGATAATTTATTAAATAATTTTATAAGATATGCTGCAAAAGAAATAAAAATAACAATCAAAAACAATAAAATAACCTTTTATAATGATGGTCCACATATTGATACTAATATTCTTAATAATATATTTACTCCCTATAAAAAAGGAATAAAGGGTCAGTTTGGATTAGGATTATCAATTGTTAAAAAAACACTTAATTTATTAGGCTACGAAATAAGTGTTGTCAATGAAAAAAAAGGTGTTAGTTTTATTATAAAATAAACCAGTTTGAAAATTGGTTTATTTTTCTTTATTTTTTTTTTAAAACATTGTATAATAATATTATAATTAGGAGGGGATAAAGTGTTAGGAAATATAATTGGTATTGTTGAAAATGAAATATTATTAAAACTAGCAATTGATGTTAATAAATTTGAAAATCTAATTAATATTCATGTTGTTATGGAGGATGGAAATCGTAAATTAGTTGGTGAAATAATTGATATTAAAGATGGTATAGCGCATATTAATTTATTAGGTGAAATAATTAATGATAAGTTTGTATTTGGTGTTATTGTTAAGCCATCTTTTAGTTCAGTAGTTAAATTAATTTCTAAAGAAAAGATTCCAATGATAATTGGAATTGAAAATTATCACGAAAATACTGATATTTATATTGGTACTAGTCCAGTTTATCCTGGTGTTAAGATTGGTGCAAATATTAATCAATTTTTTAGTAATCATTTTGCTGTTTTAGGTTCCACTGGTTCAGGTAAATCTTGTGGTGTGGCACGAATCATTCAAAATATTTTTGAGCGTCAAAGATATATTCCATATCGCGCTAGTTTGTTTATTTTTGATGCTTATGGTGAATATCATAATGCTTTTAAAAATATTGGCGGTAATAGAGGAGAAATATCGTTTAAATCATATACTACTAACTTACATTTTAGTGAAACTGAAGTTTTACGAATACCGGCTTGGTTATTGGGGGTTGATGATTTAGCTTTATTATTGAATGCCGAAAAACCTTCTCAACTACCAATTATCGAAAAAGCTTTAAAATTAGTTAATATTTTTGCTCGTAATAGTGAGAATGTGATTAAACATAAAAACGATATTATTGCTCGAGCTATATTAGATATATTATCAAGTGGTAATCCACCGGCTCAAATTCGTGATCAAATTTTTTCAGTTTTATCTTACTATAATACCCCTGAATTAAATTTAGAAACACCTATTTTCCAGCCAGGTTATACAAGGCCTTTAAAACAATGTTTATTAATTGATGCATCTGGAAAAATTAGAGAAATGGAATTGTTAACTAATTTTATGCAAAAATATATTCAAACATCTTTAAATTTAGATTTACCAGAAGAAGATATTATGTATAATTTATCTGATTTAGAAAAAGCTATTGATTTTGCTTTGATTAGTGAAGGGGCTTTAAATAGTGAAAAAGTTTATGAAGATAGTAATGTTTTAAAGGTAAGACTTCATTCTTTAGTTAATAGTGATGCGGAAAAATATTTTGAGTATGATAAATATGTAACTAAAGAGCAATATATTAAAGAATTATTAACAGCCCCTAATGGCCATAAGGCGCAAATAATTAATTTCAATATTAATTATATCGATGATCGTTTAGCTAAAAGTATTACTAAAATATATTCTAAATTGTTGTTTGATTATGCTAAAGAGATTAATAAACGAGCAAGTATGCCATTTCATATTATTTTAGAGGAAGCTCATCGTTATGTTCAAAATGATAATGATGTTAATTTGTTAGGCTATAATATATTTGATCGAATTACTAAAGAAGGGCGAAAATATGGCGTTATGTTAGGACTTATTAGTCAACGTCCTAGTGAATTATCTGAAACAACATTATCACAATGTAATAATTTTTTGATATTTAAAATGTTACATCCATTAGATGTTGAGTATATTAAAGAAATGATTCCCAATATTACTAATGAAATTGTTAAAAGGTTAAGAATTTTACAACCTGGCAATTGTATAGCCTTTGGTTCTGCTTTTAAAGTGCCTGTTATTGTTAAATTAGATATGCCTAATCCAGCTCCAGCTAGTAGTAGCTGTGATATTAGTGGTACTTGGTTTATTGAAAGAAAATCTCCAACCAATTAGGTTAGAGATTTTTTTAAATAAGATATTGATTGACTTTACTAGGTGATTTATTTACTATTTTAGCAATCAATTCTATATCGAATGACATATTATACATATTATTAATTATTCTAATAATTGTTTCTTCTTTACCAATATTGATTCCTTGTTGATAATAGTAAAGTAATTCATTTATCTCACTTTCTGTCAAATGTGACTTTTTTTCGATAAAGTTTTCCATAATATCCCTCCTTCGTCAATGATTATACTTTAATTGAAAATATTAATCAAATGCCTAATTTTGAAAATTAGATAATAAAAAAGTAGCCAATTTTTAAAATTGGCTATAGCTAATTTTTAATTTTCCGTAAACATATGGTTAAAAATAGCACTCAATTTTCAAAATTGGTAAAAATTGCATTTTTTTTAATTTTTTTTACTTTTTGACCTTGAATAATGTCATTTTTAGCCATATACTTATCAATGCCGTTTAAAACATCAATTTTTTTTACTACCCAAGCAGGAGCAATTAAATCTTCAGGTTTAGGGTCGCCAGTTAAACGATGGATAACAATTTCTTCATTTAAATATTGTAATTGTTCACAAACAATGGCAATATATTCTTCTTTAGTTAATAATTTAAACGGTTTTTCCTGATACAATTTTTCTAATTTGGTGTCTTTTAATATTTGTAACATATGGATTTTAATTCCTTGAATATCTAAATTATTCAAATATTTAACTGTTTCAATCATCATTTCTTTAGTTTCAAAAGGGAGGCCATTAATTATATGAACTACGACATCAATGTTTTTTTCTCTTAATTTTTTAACCATTTTAGTAAAACATTCTAAATCATGACCACGATTAATTAATTTAGCTGTTTTTTCGTGAATCGTTTGTAATCCTAATTCGACAGTTAAATAAGTTCTTTTGTTTAGCTCATTTAAATATTCTAAACATTCATTGGTAATTGAATCTGGTCTGGTTGCAATAGCAAGACCAATAACATCTTTTATTTTTAAAATTGTTTCGTATTTTTCTTTTAAAACATTTAATGGAGCATAAGTGTTAGTGCGTGCTTGAAAGTAACCGATATATTTACCACTTGGCCATTTTTTGTTCATTATTAATTTGACTTTATTAAATTGGGTTACTAAGTCATCTTTAATATCACCAGCATATTCACCACTGCCAATTTTACTACAGTATATGCAACCGCCACTTTTTAAATGAGGGCAAGAAAAACCTGCGTTTAGGCTTACTTTTATTATTTTTTCTTTAAATTTATTTTTATAATGATAATCTAGTGTATGATATCTTTTGTTACTATTAGAATACTTAAAAATCATAAAATCACCAAATTAATTATAACATTTTGTAAAAATATTGTGAAATTTTTCCAAAAAACTTTAATAATTAAACAATTTTTGTTATAATTAATGCGGAGGTTATGAGAAATGAAAAAATATGATTTATTAAAAGTATTGGGAATTACATTTGCTGTTATTGTTTTGATTAGTTGGGTTATTCCTGCTGGTATTTATTCAAATGGTTCATTCACTTCGCTTGATGTGACAAATCCTGTTGGACTATTTGATTTAGTCAATATACCACTTTTATGTTTTAATAATTTTATAGAATTTGGTCTTTTGTTACTAGCTATTGGTGGTTTTTATGGCATTTTAAATATTACTGGAGTTTATTCTAAATTAGTAGAATCTGTAACTAATAAATGGGAAAATGATAATAAGAAATTTTTAATCATTACGACAGTTATCTTTTCTTTATTGTCATCAGTAGTTGGATTAAATAGTGTTTTATTTATTTTAATACCATTTTTTATAACTGTTTTGTTAAAACTAGGATTTAATAAAGTTTCGTCTTTTGCCGCAACGGTAGGTGCACTATTAGTGGGTCAAATCGGATCTACTTTAGGATCAGACATTTGGGGATATGTTAATGTTATCTTCGGTAGCATTGCTTCTGAACTTTCTATGTTTACTTTAATTTTAGTAAGAACTGTTTTATGGTTTATATTGACTGCATTGTATGCTTTAGTAATAAATAAAGTTGTTAAAAATGTTAAAGTTGTAAGTGTTAAAAAAGACGGTAAAAACTCTAAGAAATCTAGTAAAGAAAAACAATCTGAAGTTAAAGAAGAAGTTAAACTTGAAATTCCACTTTATGAAAAGGTTGAAACTAAAAAAGATGTTTTACCTTTAGTTATTATTCTTGTTATTATGTTTGCTGTATTAATATTAGGTGTTTATAAATGGACTTATGCATTTAATATCGAAGTATTTACTACTATTCACGAACAAATAACAGAGTTTGAAATTAATGGTTATCCACTTTTATCTAATATTTTAGGTAGTATGAATCAGTTAGGTGAGTGGAACAATTATAATATTATCTTTGTTTTGCTAGTTGCTTCATTAATTATTACTTGGTTATATAGCATTAAGTTTAGTGAAGCTTTCAATGGTTTCATTAAAGGCGTTAAACAAATGGTTTTACCAGCGTTCTATGCTGTATTATCATGTGTTGTTTTTGCAACGGTATTGTCTTTATCAGCTAATTTTGTTTATACAATTGTTAACCAATTTACTTCTTCAGAGGAATTTTCTTTAATGGGAACAATAGCAACTTCAATTGTAACATCCTTTACTTATAACAATTTTTCTTATATGATTAATTATTTTGCTGGTTTCTTTAGTTCTTTATCAGCTGGGGAAATATCTGTAGTTGCTTTGGTTTTCCAAACAATATATGGCTTAGTTATGTTGATTGCTCCTACTAGTGTTTTCTTACTTGCTGGGCTATCATATTTAGAAGTATCATATAAGGATTGGCTAAAATTTATTTGGAAATTTGCTTTAGCTGTGTTAGGTATAATTGTTGTAGTTGCTTTTATAGCAGCAGCTTTAATATAAACTAAAATCACCTTTTGATTTTAGCTTTTTGATTTTATAATAATATTTTTTTAAATCCTAGTTTGATTATTAAGACTAACTTTATTATCTTTAAATTTATTTTAAAATTATCTTTGTGGTGATTTGTTTATATTGATGAAAAAAAGTTAAAAAGTATAAAAAGTATGATACAATTAATTTATACGATGTGTGAGTGTAGATCATATAGAGAGTTAACTCCATATGAAGTAATAGGGTTTAAAGATTAATCATGCATTGTAAAGAAAAAGTGAAGACGGGAGGTGAGATCATGGAAAAGGATAGAGGTTCTAAGGTTATCGCTGTTGTAGCACTATGTGTAGCTGTAGTAGGAGTAACATTAGGTTTTGCAGCATTTTCTACCACTTTAAATATTAAACCTAGTGCATCTGTTAGTCCAACTGGAAGCACATTTAATGTTGATTTCTCATCTTCTGATTCAGCTGTGGAAACTAATCTAGTTACACCAGTTAAAGACCCAGATAGCATAACGGCTGGTAATGCAACTATTAATAATGCTGGAAGTAATCCCGAAATTAGCGGATTAACAGCAACATTTACTGAACCAGGTCAAAGTGTAACATATACCTTTTATGTTCATAATATTGGCGAATATGATGCTTTCTTAAAAAGTATAACTTACAATAATACAACTGATGGTTCAACATTTAGAACATGTACTGCTAATGGTGGAACAACTGATTCTTTAGTTCAAACGGCTTGTGATGATATCACAGTTTCAGTTAAAGTTGGAAGTGAGGAAGCAGTAACAGAAACTACTAGTGGTATTACTGGACATTCATTGGCAATCGATGCTCATGAAACAGTAGAAGTTAAGATCGAATATGCTTCTGGTGGAGATAGAGCTGATGGTGATTTCTCAGTAGAATTTGGTGATATTGCTTTACTTTATAGTACAGTAGATTAATAGATAGTATAATGATTTTATCTCGATCATTATGCTTTTTTATAATATTTGGATATCAATAACTATAAAATGATGCTTTATTTTAACAGATAAAAGATTTTATTACCAATTAAAATTTTAAAATTTTGATGTTAGTGTTTGACAAAAATTTAATCATTGTGATACAATTAATTTGTACGATGTGTGAGTGTAGATCATATAGAGAGTTAACTCCATATGAAGTAATAGGGTTTAAAGATTAATCATGCATTGTAAAGAAAAAGTGAAGACGGGAGGTGAGATCATGGAAAAGGATAGAGGTTCTAAGGTTATCGCTGTTGTAGCACTATGTGTAGCTGTAGTAGGAGTAACATTAGGTTTTGCAGCATTTTCTAACACTTTAAATATCAAACCTAGTGCATCTGTTAGCCCAACAGGAGACACATTTAATGTTGATTTCTCATCTTCTGATTCGGCTGTAGAAACTAGTCCAGTTACACCAGTTAAGAATCCATCAAGTTTAGTAGCCGGTGATGCAACTATTAATAATGCTGGAAGCAATCCTGAGATTAGTGGATTAACAGCAACATTTACTGAACCAGGTCAAAGTGTAACATATACTTTTTATGTTCATAATATTGGTGAATATGATGCTTTCTTAAAAAGTATAACTTACAACAATGCAGCTAGTGGTTCAACATTTAGAAAATGTACTGCTGGTGGTGGAACAACTGATTCTTTAGTTCAAGATGCTTGTGATGATATCAAAGTTTCAGTTAAAGTTGGTAGTGATGCAGAAGTAACAACTACAAAACCAAATATTACTGGACATTCATTGGCAATTGATGATCATGAAACAGTAGTAGTTAAAATCGAATATGCTGCTGGTGGAGATAGAGCCGATGGCGATTTCACAGTAGAATTCGGAGATATCGCTTTACTTTATAGTACAGTAGATTAATCGAAAATGATATTATAGGCATAATGATTTTATCTTACATTTAATTGTTATGCCTTTAATATATTTTCACAAAATTGTTGGGGAGGACAGAATGAAAAAGGGTTATAAAAGAATGTTAATATTTCAGTTTTTTCTTTTTTTGATTTTACTCTTTAACAGTTTTGTATCAAGTATATTAACAAGATATAATATGATATTATTTTTGATAATTGTACTTATTATGTTTAAAATATTCTTTGGATTTGAAAAAGATAGACATAGATATTTAAAAGACGTTATTTTTGAGATGGTTATTTTTTTGCTAGTATATTTTATCTTATTCTATTTATTAGGAATAATTATCGGATTTGCTAGAACTGATAATTATTATAGTTTCAATGGCTTTAAGAACTTTATTATTCCCCTTTCTTTATCGATTATATTAAAAGAATATTTAAGATATATGATGCTTACTAAATCAGAAGGTAGTAAGTTACTAAATATAACAACTGTTATATTATTTATAATTTTGGACATAAGTAATGCGATTTATTATAATAGTTTTGCTAATGGTTATGATGGTTTTATGTTTGTAGCTTTATCCTTGTTACCAGCGATAAGTAGTAATATGGCTTGTTCTTATATTACAATACAATCTGGTTACAAACCGGTAATTGTTTATTTATTGATTATTAATTTATATCAATATTTACTTCCTATTGTGCCTGATCCAAATGAATATTTATCATCTATTATAAATTTGATATTACCTCTTTTGTTAGCCTATTATATTTATCATTTCTTTAAAAAAGATAAAGATGAACAAATTGATAGAAATTATAGAAAAAGGAAAATTAGTTCTTTAATACCAGCTGTTTTGATTACGATAATTGCTGTTTATTTTACTTCAGGATATTTTAATTATTATGCAATTGCTATTGCTAGTGGTAGTATGGTACCAAATATTAATAAAGGTGACGTAGTAATAATTGAAAAGATCAATGGTAAATATAGTGAATTAGAAGAAGGGCAAGTTATAGCGTTTAAGTATCATGATGTTATAGTTGTTCATCGTCTTATAAAAATAATAGAAGAAAATGGTCATTATTACTTTTATACTAAAGGAGATGCCAATAGTGAGCCAGATAATTATATGATAGATGAGAGTATGGTTATAGGACTTGCTGATTTGCGAATACCATATATTGGTTTTCCAACTGTATGGTTAAATGAATTATAAAAAACAAAATTTTATATCTATAGTTGACTTTAACTGTAGGAAAGGATGAAACTTAAGATGAAAAATAAAAAAAGCATTGATTCACAAAAAGATAAAAAAATAAAAGTACCAAAAGTGAAAACGCGAAAAAAACTACATATGTCTTATAATACAAGACTTATTTTGAGCATAGTTTTATTTTTGCTGTTTATTAGTATGACTATATTTTTTCTTTTAAAAATTTTACCAACTGAAGAACAAGTAATTAATTATAAGGAAAGTGGTAATTTAGATTATAAGGTATATCTTAAAGAAAATGATTTTTATCAAACTGAATATTTGGATAAGGATATGATTTATGTATCTAGTTTAATCGATTATATCGATGTGGATCTTGAATATAATTTTGATATAAGTGAAAATTCAAATATTTATTTTGTTTACAGTATTATAGGGAATTTAACAATTATGGATGAAAGTGGTAAGAATGTTTATTTTGAACATGATTATAATCTTTTATCATATAGAACTGATGAAATAGATAATCAAGATCACTATGATTTAAAACAAAATATCAAAATAGATTACGACTATTATAATGATATAGCTAATAAATTTAAAATGGAATTCGGATTAGACACAACAAGTAATTTAAGAGTATATTTAACAATTAGAAAAGTAAGTAATGATGATATTCCACTAGATAGTGGTGATAGCGAATTATATATTGATATTCCTTTATCAGAAAGATCTATTAATATGACGATAGATTATAATAATTTAAATAGAACACAAAATATTATAGTTAAAACCGAAGATGTTATTGATAATGCTACTTATGTTGCTTTAACAGCAGTAGGTATTGTTGGTTCGATTGCAACTTTAGCCAACACTATGAACTTGATAGTTTTATTATTTGTAAGAAAGAAAACACCTTATGATAAATATATAAAAAGAATACTTAAGGAATATGATAGATTAATAGCTGAAACAAGTCATTGTCCTAATTTTTCGGATTATAATTTAATTGAGATTTCTAGTTTTGATGAATTATTGGATGTTAGAGATAATTTAAAAGTACCAATTATGTATTATATTGTAGCAAAACATATTAAATCTTATTTCTATATTATTGATAATAATAATTTATATTTAGTTACGATAAAAGCGGTTGATTTAGAGAGTAAAAAAGATGAGAAAAATATTTAATATTCGGAATATTCCTATTGTTGTTGCAATTATTGTTGTTTTGTTAAGTGTTGGTTATTCAGCTTTCGGAACAAGTTTAAATATTAGTGACATAGCTGTAAATGTAAGGGTAGAAGCAGATATTAGAGTAACTGGAATTTCTGTTGATTCTTATACTAATAATGCTGTGTCTTCCTATGAAAATTATAATGTATCAAATATATCAACTAATATAAATTTACCTAACAGTAATTCGACGATTACTTATAAAGTAAGTGTAACTAATTTTGGCAATGCTGAAATGGGTATTTTTGCTATAAATAATTTACCTAGTAATTTAGAATACGAATTAATTGATTATAATTTACATGATAAGATATGTAATAATAGTCAATGTAGTTTAGGCGTAACTAAAGAATTTTATATAACAATAAAGTATAAAAATGGAGGTTATAATTCAGGTAACACTAATTATGCCTTGAATTTAGAATTTGATTTTAGACCGTATTATACAGTAATGTATGAAGGAATTATAAATAATGGTTATCCTACAGAAGTAATAAGTGGTGGGGATTTAGTTGTCAATTTTATAGAAGATGTTCCTAATGTTGAAATAAGGATGGATGGTATAGTTATTGACGAAAATTCGTATACATTTGATTCAAAACAAAATTATTTACTTGTTCCAGATGTATCTGGTAATGTTGTAGTTAGCTATACTGATCCAACTTTAATTACTATTTTATTAAATAAGTATGAAGAGGGAGCAACTAGTGGATTAGTTCAGGATGAGACAAATCCTAATATTTATTATTATACTGGAACTAATGAACAAGTAAGTAATAATTATTTATGGTATGGTGGCCATCATTGGCGAGTAGTAGAATTTGATACAAGTGATAATACTTTACTTCTTGTATCACAACAACCATTAACAAACATTCAACCAGCAAGTTCCCCTTGGGATACACAAGAAGAATATGAAAATAGTTATATAAACGACTGGTTAAATGATTATTTTTATAATAGTTTAGATAGCGAAATTCAAAATAATATCGTAAATAATACATTTAATGTAGGAAAATATAGTGATGTTGATGAAATAACAACAATTCAAAAAGTTGGTTTATTAGATCAAGGTCAATATGAAAGAGCAGAAAGTGCAGATTCCTATTTGAATATTAAAGATAATTTTTGGTTAGGAAATCGTTATAGTTCGTCATACTTTCGTTACGTCAGTAGCAGTGGTAGCTTGCTTTACTATTCAACTTCGGACGGTCTCGGCGTCCGTGCAGTTATAAAAATTTCCGATATAACAATCACTGGAGGGGATGGTACTCTAAGCTCAAATTATAAAACAGCTGACAAAGCAACAAACACTAGTGATGTCCAAGTAGGGGAATATATCAATGTACCATATATTGGAAGTGATAATGCATGTGGAACTGATAATAAATGTACGTTTAGAGTCGTAAGTAAAGATAATAATAGTATCAAAGTTGTATTAAATGGATTACTTCCGAGCGGAAGTCGATATGGAAGTAATTCAACAATAACTACAAGTCATACAATATATACACCATTAAATACATTTGCTAATAATATATCAAGCAATTATCGCTATACTGGAAACAAAATATTTTACATAGGAGATTATCCAAGAGGAACAGATTTTAAAGATGTACAAGATGAGACACTACAAGCGAGTGTGGGATTACCAATAATAGGTGAGATATTTAGTGGTAATGATATAGATTTAGGTACTTCAAGCACAAAAACATTTGTTGATATAAATACAATCGAGAATCCAAGGGCAATAGCTTTGTATTGGCTGATGAATCGTTTTAATTCGTCATACGTTCGTTACATCAATAGCAGTGGTCAAATGTCCAACAACAGACCTACGACCGCGTACGGTGTTCGTCCTGTTATCTATTTGAAGTCAGGGCCTTCAGCCTTAACATTCACTGGAGGAGAAGGTACTGCAGAGATACCGTATGAATTATCAAGTACAGGTGATGAAAATATAAGCATTGTATTCAGTGTAATAGATGGTAATGCAGTTAATAATAATGGCTGGGCTAAAAATAACTTTTATGTAAGAGCAACAATTACTGATAATAGTGGAAGTGGAATAAGAAGTGCAAAAAGTT